>CAZWPF010000030.1:0-29516 GCA_964636205.1 uncultured Chitinophagaceae bacterium
TCTATCCCAACCCCACGTCCGATATAATAAAAATTAAAAGTCCTTCACCTGTCTCAGCAACTTTGGGCAGTTTGGACGGCAGAATATTGATTTATCAGGATAATGCTGATGCGATAGATGTGGCTAACCTCGCAGCCGGAGTCTATCTGCTTCAATTGTCAGATTCAGAGGGATGAATTATAATGACAGAAAGAGTAATGAAAAAATAAGGTTCATTCTAATCGAAAAAGGTGCGGTTACTATTTAACGATGGTAGCCGCATTTTTTTGGGGTACGGTTTGAATTGACTTATTTTGCTGCAGATAATCATTTAAAATGGATAAAAAGCACAAATTACGGCCGGAGAGTCTTATGATGTCTTACGGGTTCAAGCCGGAGCTATCTGTAGGCGCGATAAAATCCCCAATATTTCAGACATCGACTTTTGTGTTTCGAAATGCGGAGGAAGGGAAGGCTTTTTTTGAGGTCGCATACGGTCTGCGTGAAAAAGGGCAATCGGAGGAAATGGGCCTGATATACAGTCGGATCAATAATCCGGATCTGGAGATTTTGGAAGACCGATTAAAACTATGGGATGATGCGGAGGATTGTGCTGTATTTGAAAGTGGTATGGCAGCTATTTCCACCGTATTGTTGGAGTTTTTGAAACCCGGAGATTTGTTGCTTTATAGTACTCCGTTATATGGTGGAACCGACCATTTTATCACCCATTTTTTGGAGAAAATCGGGGTGCGATCAATTGCCTTTAAACCGGGTGAAGAACAGTCCGGCCTGCAAGGGATTATCGAGCAATCGGGCATGGCAGATAAATTGGCAATGATTTATATTGAGACCCCTGCCAATCCTACCAATACTATTATTGATATTGAAGCTTGCGCCAAAGTTGCAAAGGCTTTTTCGAACGAAGAAAAAAAGGTTTATCTGGCCGTCGACAACACTTATATGGGGCCATTATGGCAACATCCGTTGGAACATGGGGCAGATTTTTCGTTGTATTCGGCTACCAAGTATATAGGCGGACATAGCGATTTGATTGCCGGTGCTTGTTGTGGTAGCAAAGAGGTTATTGCAAGGGTTAAGGTGTTGCGTACGTTCCTGGGAAATATGGCCGCTCCCTACACCGGTTGGTTGCTTATGAGAAGCTTGGAGACGCTTAAGGTAAGGATGGAACAACAGGCCGCTAATGCGGAGAAGGTGGCAGCCTTCCTGCAAAATCATCCCAAGGTTGAAAAGATCTATTATTTGGGTGCCATCACTCCTAAGTCTTCGGTTTACGAAGTATATAAAAGACAATATAAATCTGCCGGCGCTATGTTATCTTTTGATATCCGTGGTGGAGAGCCGGCTGCATTTCGTTTTCTGAATGCTTTGAAATTGGTGAAATTGGCAGTGAGCCTGGGTAGTACCGAATCGCTGGCGGAGCATCCTAAGACTATGACCCATGCGGGCGTGCTTCCGGAACACCGGGAAGAACTTGGTATCACAGATAAGATGGTCAGGCTTTCAGTGGGAGTAGAACATTATGAAGATATAATTTGGGATCTGGAACAAGCTTTGGATCAGGTGTAATCAAGAAATTATATTTTGATCGGGAGAAGGGACAACTACTGAGATAGAAATATTAATTTTATCCAAAGGCAATTCATTATGAGTAAGCAGATTTCAAGACGGGGATTGTTAAGAGGGATTTTAACTAGTTCGGCGTCGATGCTTACCGTGCCCTGGCTTGCCAAGGGTGTGGAGACCATCGAGGCTAATGCCCGGGATTCCGGCGCTATCAAACATCAGTTTCAGCTGGGATTCCAATGGGAGACGCAAGATCCCTTTTTGTTTTGTGTCCACCACGAGGATCATTTCCCGAAGGGGAATGAACAAATGGGGCCGGATAAGTCGTTTTTTAAAGGTCGACATATTGGAGATGATTTTATCATCAAGGATGGCTTTAGGATGTACCACGGTAAGGTGGTTCCCGGATTTCCCGGTCATCCGCATCGCGGTTTTGAAACGATTACTGTTGTGAGAAAGGGATTTGTGGATCATGCCGATTCGATGGGTGCCGCCGGTCGCTACGGTGACGGGGATGTGCAATGGATGACTGCGGGTAAGGGTGTGCAACATTCTGAGATGTTCCCGCTGCTCTCTTCCAAGGCGGAAAACCCCATGGAACTTTTTCAGGTATGGCTCAATCTACCGGCACGGAACAAAATGGTAGAGCCTCATTTTAAAATGTTGTGGCGAGAATCCATCCCGTATTTGAAATTTGATAAGGATAAAGTATTGGTAGAACTGATTGCCGGGGAATGGGGTAAACATAGGGCAGTGGCTCCGCCTCCAGGTTCCTGGGCTGCCAATCGGGCAAATGAGGTCTTGATCGTAAATATCAAGATGCAGCCCAATGCTACCATCACTCTGCCGGCTGCCGGAAAGGATGTAAACCGTAGTTTGTACTTCTACGAAGGCAAGCGTCTGAAAATTAATACCTCTGAGTTCAACTCCTATTCAGGTGCATTCTTACATGCTGATGTTACAACCACCCTGCAATCGGGTGATACACCGGTGAGTATTTTTATTCTGCAGGGAAAGCCGATTAATGAAGAGGTAATCCAGTACGGACCTTTTGTAATGAATACTAAACAGGAGATACAACAGGCTTTTGAGGATTATCACAAAACCGGGTTTGGAGGTTGGCCTTGGCCACGCTACGATCAGGTACATGATCGCAACAAGGGACGATTTGCGCGACATGCCGACGGGCGGGAGGAGATTAAAGGTGCCTAATGTGGCAATCAGTTAGTGTCTCGTTGGAGTGCAGATATGTCTGCGCATGGGATATTTGTATCTACAATCGAATCCGGGTGGCTGACAATGATTCTCATCCGCGGATCAGATCCGTTGTACCGAAAATGAAACTTTGAAATAGAATTGAGATAAACTTATTATATTGTATTGCAGTCGGCGACTGCTGATAATTATTACTATATGGCATTATTGGAGTTGGATCATCTGAAGAAATACTATACCAATCAGCGGGCGGTGGATGACGTCAGCTTTTCTATCGAACCCGGGAGTATTTTCGGATTGCTGGGTCCGAACGGCGCCGGAAAAACCACGCTTTTGAGAATGGTAACCGGAATTATTTTTCCCGATGAGGGGACTATCAAATTAGATGGTAAACCTTTCGATCCGCGGGTTGATATGCAGCATATCGGTTATATGCCGGAAGAAAGGGGTTTGTATAAGAAAATGAAGGTGGGGGAGCATGCTCAATATCTGGCCTATCTTAAAGGATTGGATAGTAGGGTCGCCAATGAGCGCATCAAGTTATGGTTTGAGAAATTTGAGATGCAGACCTGGTGGAATAAGAAGGTGAGTGACTTGAGCAAGGGGATGAGTCAGAAACTCCAATTCGTTACGACCATCTTGCATAATCCTAAATTGATTATCCTGGATGAGCCGTTTAGCGGACTGGATCCGGTAAACGCGAATTTGATAAAGGATGAGATTTTCGGATTAGCGAAAGAAGGGCGCACAATCATCTTTAGCACGCATCGCATGGAGCAGGTGGAGGAGATCTGCAACCATATTATTTTGATGAACAAAGGTCGGAAGCTTTTAGACGGCACCGTGGCCGACGTAAGACAGCAATTTAAAGAGCATCTGTTCCGTGTCGAACTCGATAGCATGCCGATATTGGATGCACAGGATATATTTGAAATAGTTCAAATGGACGCTAATGCCTTAACCGTCAAAATTCATGAGGGTTACGCTCCCAACGACATCCTCAATTATTTTATCCGCACAGGGGTCACCATCAGAGGTTTCCGTGAAATTCTACCGACTTTGAACGAGGTGTTTATTCGTTTGGTAACCGACACTCCGGCGGCGAGACAATTTGAACTTTCTGACAGCATTTGAATAATCAATCCATGAACAAGATATTAATCATCATAAAGAGGGAATATCTCACCCGTATCAAAAACAAAGCGTTTATATTTTCGACTTTGTTTACGCCTTTATTCTTCGTAGGTATCATAGCCCTGAGTACCTATATGGGAATGAAAAACCTGGAAGAATTAAATATTGCCGTATTCGACGAAAGTGAATTATTCATCGGTCAGTTGGAAAGCAATAAATTTATCAGTTATCATTTTGTGCCCCGTGATGTTTATAATGAGGCGTTGAAATCACAAACCGAAGAAGAGGCTTCCTTTGACGGGGTACTATATATCCCCAGGATAGATGTCGACCAACCTGCCGGTATTACTTATACTTCGAGAAAGCAAATGGGTATGCTTTCGCAGGAGCGTGTGAATAAGGATCTGAATGCGGTATTGGAGCGGGAGCGAATGATTCGGGCGGATATTGATACCAGTCGACTCGCAGCCGTGAAAGCCAATCCGATTGCTTTGGTGCAGAAATTCATAGATAAGGCCGGAGCCGATAAAGAAGCCAATGCCGGTATATCTCTGATTGCAGGTTATGGTGCCGGCTTTCTGATCTATTTTATCATTCTGATATATGGTAGCATGGTGATGCGCGGAGTGATGGAAGAAAAAACAAACCGTATTGCGGAGGTGATTGTTTCGTCTGTACGCCCTGTCGAACTGATGATGGGAAAGATTATCGGTATCGGTGCAGTGGGTATAACTCAGTTTTTAATCTGGTTGGTATTGATAGCGGTGGGTTATGTCGGACTAATGGCATTCGGGTCTCCCGATGCGTTGCAGAAAGTGGCTGAAGCGCAGCAGACAAACGCCGGTCCCGCAATGGAAGCGGCGCAACAACTACAGCTCGCAACCGCGCAGTTGAATATACCATTGTTATTGGGAGCATTTATTTTCTACTTCCTTGGTGGGTATTTGTTTTACGCTTCTTTGTTTGCCGCAGTTGGCAGTGCGGTGAATGATGATCCTCAGGATGCACAAACAATGATGATGCCGGTGACGATGCCGATCATTCTTTCGGTGGTCGTGCTGACCAGCGCCATAAACAATCCAACCGGACCACTGGCGGTCTGGTGTAGTATTATTCCGTTTACCTCGCCGGTAATCATGATGGCTCGATTGCCTTTTGGGGTGCCCGGTACCGTACCTTGGTGGCAATTGGGGTTGTCGGTTTTGGTATTGATCGCAAGCTTTATGTTTACCACATGGTTGAGCGCGCGTATTTATCGCACAGGTATTTTACTCTATGGTAAGAAAGTGACCTGGAAGGAAATGTTCCGATGGGCATTTTCAAAACAATAATATTTGTTTCGTGTGGGGCATGTAGGAAACATCCATGTTTGAGTCAATCCAAACGGATCTTTCTTCGCATACGATTTAACGAAAATCACTTAGGTTTGCTGATTCAATTTTCAACAGATATTTATGGATAAAGTTGCACTCCTCAAAAAGAAGACCGAAGAAGCCATGCTGGGCGGTGGCGAAAAAAGAATCGAAAGTCAGCACGCTAAAGGTAAACTTACCGCCCGCGAGAGGATTCAAATTCTGTTGGATGAAGGGAGCTTCGAGGAGATTGATATGCTGGTGACCCACCGATGCCGCGATTTCGGTATGGAAAAGGAAATATATCCCGGCGATGGTGTAGTAACCGGATATGGTACGGTCAACGGCCGACTGGTTTACGTTTTTTCACAAGATTTCACCGTGTTCGGAGGGAGTCTGTCCGAAACTCACGCAGAGAAGATTTGCAAGGTAATGGATCTGGCTATGCGGAATGGTGCTCCCGTCATCGGTCTTAACGATAGCGGTGGTGCCAGGATTCAGGAAGGGGTAGTGTCTTTGGGCGGATATGCAGATATTTTTCATAGAAACGTACAAGCCTCCGGAGTTATTCCCCAAATCTCAGCGATCATGGGACCCTGCGCCGGCGGTGCAGTTTATTCTCCGGCCATTACCGATTTTATTCTGATGGTGGAACATACCTCCTATATGTTCGTGACCGGACCAAATGTGGTGAAAACAGTAACCCACGAGACAGTTACCAGCGAAGAGTTAGGTGGGGCGCAGACTCATGCTGCTAAATCAGGTGTAACGCATTTTGCTTGCGTCAACGAGCTGGACTGCATCAATCATATTCGTCAGCTGCTGAGTTATATGCCGCAGAACTGCGAAGAAGATGCTCCGGTATATCCCTATGAGGGAGGTGATGAACAGCGGCTGGTGCTGAATAACATTATACCGGAAAATCCCAACCAACCTTACGATATGAAAGAGGTGATCGCAGAAGTGGTGGATACAGATTCTTTCCTGGAAGTTCATAAGGATTATGCCGAGAATATCATCGTGGGTTTTGCCAGAATTGCCGGCAGGAGTATTGGTATCGTTGCCAATCAACCCGCAAGCATGGCCGGTGTATTGGATATCAATTCCAGTAAAAAAGGCGCAAGGTTTACTCGTTTTTGCGATGCATTCAATATTCCATTGCTGGTATTGGTGGATGTGCCGGGTTTCTTACCGGGTACCGACCAGGAATGGAATGGGATAATTACCAATGGTGCCAAACTGTTGTACGCTCTGAGCGAGGCTACCGTGCCCAAAGTGACCGTCATTACTAGAAAGGCTTATGGGGGTGCTTATGATGTGATGAATTCTAAGCATATCGGTGCAGATATGAACTACGCATGGCCAACCGCTGAAATTGCGGTGATGGGAGCTAAAGGGGCGGCCGAAATTATTTTCAAAAAGGAAATTGCCGCAGCTGATGATAAAGAAGCTAAGTTGAAGGAAAAAGAAATGGAGTACACAGAGAAATTTGCCAATCCATACGGAGCCGCTGCACGCGGATATATCGATGAGGTCATACTCCCCGAACAAACCAGATCGAAACTTATCAGAGCTTTTTCAATGCTGCAAAATAAGGTGGTAAATATGCCTAAGAGAAAACACGGAAATATTCCTTTATAAGGAATCAATTTTCTGTACTAAAAAGCTGATAAACTTTAATACCTCCCCTACCTTGCCAAACCAAAGGGTAGGGGAGTCCGTTTTTATCCAGGAGACTAAAAGTCCCGATTTCGTGATTCCCATCCGGGAGGTAGACGAAATACCGGATGTGATAACGCTCTATCTCCTGATGCATTTCTGACTTCGTATCTAATTGATTTGCGGGAATCAGAAAATAGGGATTGCCCGAGAAGTAGGCCAAACGCGCTGCTTTCTGATGCGATTTCCCATCTGTGCCATTTGTCGTAAAACTTCCGATTATACCAGCCTCCTTCCAAGCTGCAGCCAATTGAAATTCTTCCTTGCCGGTGTGGATGAGTGGTTTCAACTGCCAGACGGGGCCCGTCACAAAACTCAACCCAAATAGGAATAACACCATCCATCTTAAGATCGGACGTTCTATTAAAGGCAATAATTTCTGAACCCCCAAAGCGGCTATCACCAGAATAATCGGATAGGTGTACCATATATACCTCGGTTCGAAATTGATTAACAAAAAGCCCAAGGGGAATAATAACATCGATACAGCAGGTATCTGTAGCTTTTCAGGAAAGTAATTTCTGACCTTCGTTGGAACTGCTATTAACAAAGCCAGTATCCAGGCCGGATAAGTCAACGGTGATAAAAGGTTCAGACTATCAATCAACTTCATTAAGTTGTATCCAATGCGTACCAACTGCATTTTGAAAAAATGAAGCGAGGTATAAAAATGTGGCGTTATCCCGTTTACAAAATAAGGATCCTCCCAGTAGTACGGGCTGTCCGGATAAGGGGGAGGTAAGAAGAAGCGGTATTCTTCTTTGAAGATGGGTTCTCCCAGCAAATACCAGGATAAGTTGAGTTTCCCTGCAGTGGAACTCATCCAGAGGCCATATTTCTCATGTAACAGATAAATCCAAGGGAAGCTGAAGAGTAGCATGGTCGCCAGGGATACGCTTACCATTGCCAGATAACGGGATAAGTGCTCTTTTTGCCAGCCGCGAACTATGATTATTCCGCAGACGACCGTATTGAGGATGAAAAATGAAAGACTGTAAGCCTTCGCGAAATATGCCAGGGCGCCGATTATCCCGTATAAAAACCACCAGCCGATGCGCTTGAAGAAGGAATCCGACAGGAGAATTAATAGAGATGTCAAGAGTAAAAAGCATTGCCATAGGTCGGCAAAGGACTGAAAATAGACAGCGCTGGATAGAAAGATTACCAACACACTATGTAAGACCCAGCTCAGGGCTGGTAGTATATTGAACTTTCGTATCAATCGACTGCTCGCCCAAAGGAAGCCCGTTGCACCGATGCTGTTGACCAGAATTGCCGCTGTGAATGCTTCCATTCCGGCTCGTATACCAATTGCGGTTAACCAGCAACTCAGCGGACTCCAATAGCCGTTAATGGCCCGGTGCCAATCCCCCTCGGAGTATCGCTTGGCGACGGTAAGGTAAGCGACTGCATCGGGATCGATGTAGTATTGACAAAAGGGGAACAGCACGGCAATAGCCAGCCATAAAAATATCGTGGCGACAGCCGGTTTTAGAATCGTGCTCCCAGAGTACATGCCACAATATTAATGAATCGAAGTATAAATTGACAATCCGGAAGAAATCGGTCAGTTTTAAACCGTCTCGGAGTACTTGGATTGTCGCTGCTTTTGAAGCACAGCCATCCCACCTAAGGTGGCCCCACCAGTTAGGACCAAGGCAATGGGCAAGGCATATCGAGGTGTGCTTATCGGTCCTGTTATCAGCGCGAAGTATCCTATAAACATGATCAGGAATAAACTGATACCAATAGATGTTGTCTTTTGCCGAAACCAAATCGCCAGTCCGCCAAGTTTGATAATATTAAACACCACAATCGGTATCAGAAACCAGATAGTGGGTTGTTGGCGTGAGAATAAAATGATACCTCTGAGCCATCCGTTTTCCGAAATATATTGCCGAAACCCTTTTGTTTGGTCGCTATAAAGCTGCCCATAGGTCAGTCCACCCGTAAACAACTCCAAATCCCCCTTTCCGGGGTCGATAAAAAATCGGAGGCTATGTTTTAAATGATATGGAATGTAGTCGGCCGCATGTTCTTTCAACAACTCTTTGCTTCTTTTGTTGGCATAATCATAACGTTCTTTGAATTCAGGGATAGCGGCCATTTTACTTCTTTCTTCTTCCAGAAACGATCTTGCGGCCGGGATACCCTCTTTAGCGGATTTATAATAATAGAAGTAAAAGATGGCGTTGAATGACTGGTTGCTTGTAAAATGAAATTTTCCGGTCCTTTGCTGATTCCAACTATTATATCCGATAATTGTCAAGAGGGGGATCAGTGCTAGTCCGACCTGCATTGCAGCTGTTTTTTGAAGACCTCGATCGCGGAAAATCAGCACCAACATCAGGAGTAAATGGACAATGGTATAGGGGTAAAGTACCGGTTTCACCAACAGACCTGCAGCCAGGGCAATGTTCATTCCCCAGGCATACTTGATTTTTTTATCATAATACAATCGCAGTAGCTGGTGCAGGTACAATAAGACCGTTGATTGCAATAGAATTTCCGGTTCGATAATATTGGCGTGAACAAATTGTGTTGGCCATGCCAAAAGGAGAATCAAGAAAAGCCAGTCGTACCGCTTATTGTAACCGAATCTAAACAACATAGATCGGGTAAGCATTATATTCCCAACCGAAATCAGGTTTTGCACTATCAACACCAACCAGTTGTTGATAGTAAAACTATAGATGGCCGCAAGGAAAAGCGGATAAACCGGCGTGCGAAACGTCATGTATTCCGGTTCTATCTGCATAGCAGGATTTCCGGAATAAAAAAACGCACGATCCTTCAGATTGACCGCAGCGTAGATATACTCAAAACTGTCGCCATTGTATATTTTCTTATACGTTAAGGCGATCAGAAAGAAGACAGCATGAACCGACAGCAGTAGGATCATGAGCGCAATTCTTCTCCTGACAGAGTCTTGATGCTGCATTAGCTATAGCTTATTTGGAACAGATTAAATTTTCATCCCTTTCCATTCCCGCTCCAGTCGTTCCAGCGTAGGGTAATCGGTAAAGTCAAGTTGAACCGGTACAACAGAAGCAAACCCCTGTTGCAAAGCCATCACATCAGTATCTTCCCCTTGATCTAAATTCTGAAATTCACCGGTCATCCAATAATAGTCGTTGCCATGCGGATCCACGCGATGGTCGAACTGCTCTTGCCATTTCGCATTGGCCTGCCGACAAATTTTGATTCCTTTAAATGCTGCCTCGGTCACAATTGGAATATTGACATTCAGTAACGTATGGGGAGGCTGTTTATTTTCCAACATTTCGGAGGCTACAGCCTTGGCAACCTTCGCTGCTACGGAAAAATCAGCATCGAATTTATAATCCAACAATGAAAAACCAGCCGAAGGGATACCCTCAATGGCGGCTTCCATAGCAGCACTCATTGTTCCTGAATAGATCAGATTAATAGCATGGTTAGCTCCATGATTGATGCCACTCACACACAGATCCGGTTTTCTCTTCAGGATTTTATCATTGGCTAATTTTACGCAATCTACCGGAGTGCCGGAGCATTGCCAGGCTTCTATGCCGGGGAAAAGATCAACTTTATTTAATCGCAGCGGGTGCCCAATGGTAATGGCATGTCCCGTGCCTGATTGAGGGCTATCGGGAGCAACTACAATAATGTCTCCCAGATCCCTTACTGCCTCTACCAGGGCACGAATCCCCGGTGCAGTTACTCCATCGTCGTTTGTTACCAGTATCAACGGTCTGAAATCTTTCTGCATAGTTGCAAAGGTATCATTTATGATACACTTTAAATTTATAGCCCTATTGCTTAAAGCTTGCTTTGGTCCATTCTTCATTGCCACAATGCGGACATTCCGGGAATATTGCTCCTATTTTCATGTCTTTTGAGAATCCACAAGCGGTGCAGCAATAAGCATGGTTAGCATTCGCGACTTCGTTCTTTTTTATGATCAATTTAGAGGGAGAATGTTCATCATCCGGTAGAATACAGAGTCCGGGTTTCACATTTCTGGGTTCATGAACAAGGACGGTCATATCTCCCGAGGTTTCAAAATACGCCTTATTGACTTCTCCCAATTGGAATACATTTTTGATTCGGAGCGAACGAAACAAGTCTTCCCGTGAAAGTCCCTCCGCACTCAGCTTATGCAACATAACAATTCCGTTATCCACCAAGCAATCCGGCACTCCTTCCATCACCTTTTCCGCTGTCGGATTTTTATTGATGAATTTTTCCATTCCTTTTTGAATCAGTGCTACCGTTGTGATAGCGGTAATTCCGTAAATAATGGGAATATTCGCCCCTATCATAGGATCGCCGACTGCTGACCCAAAGCTGATGATAATGGCAACCTCGAGATTAGACAGTTGACTCATACCGCGCTTGCCCAGAAATCGAAGTAGGAATATCGTGTACAGGTACATGATCACCGTGCGAAACACAATTTCCAAAAGGAATGCGATAGGATAATCGCCCAGAAATATCCTTTTCCAATCGAAAACTTGTATTTCTTCCATAATGTTTGTTTGACCTATTACCCGTCGGCGGCGGTATCCGGATTAGCTGTTGGATGCTGTAAGAGACGAATGGTACCCTCGTACCGCAGCCTTCCGGTCTCCGGATTTTCACTGGTATTCAGACTAAGGGTTATTTCGTCCCGATGTTCCAGTTCGGTTAGCACAGCAATTAGTCGGGTATACGGGATCGAAGTTTTTTTCACTAATTCTTTGATCGATACAGTTCTGGAGTCGCCATTTTGGAAATAGCATTTCCGGAGAAATTGTAACAAATCTGATGAATTAAAGGGCATGGTACTGTTATATCTGTTGTTTCTAAAATTCGAATGTTTGTCTTGATCGCCTAAGGGATGCCTATGGTTGTTTCTTCTTGCAGCACATCAATTATTCTCTTATTGAAAGCGGGCAAATCATCCGGTTTTCTGCTGGTTATGAGATTGTCATCCTGTACTACTTCCTCATCCACCCATTCGGCTCCGGCATTAATTAAATCGGTTTTGACGGAATTGTAAGAGGTCATTTTCCGACCGGAAAGTAATCCTGTTTCTATCAATGTTTGTGGGCCGTGGCAGATCGCTGCAACCGTTTTTCCAGATTCCATGAATTTCTTGACAAAGGCGACAGCATCTTCGTTGGCTCTGAGCTTGTCCGGATTCAATACGCCACCGGGTAATAGCAAGGCATCATATTCTTCAGGATTGGCGTCGGCCAGTTGCAGATCCACATCCACCTCAATACCCCAGTCGGTATGGTTCCATGCTTTTATTTTGTCTTTTCCGGGAGCAATGATAACCGTTTCGAAACCGGCGGCTTCCAATGTTTCTTTCGGACTGGTCAGTTCGATTTGTTCAAACCCTTCTTCGGTCAGAATCGCGATTTTCTTCTTTTCTTCCATGGTACTGCGTTTAACTGGATGATTAAAAAATCTATGCCCTCAGACGCTCTGTAGAAATATGCGATTTGTCATTCCGTCATAATCAGTGCAAAACAGACTGAAATTATTTCCGAAGGGGTAAAAATGCCCTGAATCTTTGTCATAAATGCTGATAATAAGCGCCAACATTGCTTAGTCGTATCTTTGGTTTATTATTTGAAATACTTGTTTTGCAAATGAATTAGTTCATTCCCCAACCGCGAAGGAGTGGGACATCAAAAAGTATCTCTTATGAATCTGAATAATTTCACCATCAAGGCTCAGGAAGTATTGCAACAGGCACAGCAGCTGGCGTACAATGAGCAGAATCCAAATATCGAGACAGCGCATTTATTAAAGGTATTGCTGGAAGATCGCGACGGTCCGATTTCTTATCTTCTAAAGAAGAATAACGTGAACATTGGCTTTGTGGAAGATAAGCTGAATCAGCAAATTTCACGCTTGGCCAAACTACAAGGTGGCGAGCCTGCACAGGCAGTAACGCGCGAGGTCAATAATGTGATTTTGAAAGCAGGAGCAGTTCTTAAAGAATTCAGCGACGAATTTGTGGCTGTAGAGCACTTGCTGATTGCGCTATTGCAGGTGAATGATGAAACGGCTAAGATATTAAAAGATGCCGGACTGACCGAGAAAGGATTGATTGCGGCGATTAAGGATTTGCGAAAGGGTAGTACGGTCAGCTCTCAAACTTCAGATCAACAGTACAACGCATTGCAGCGTTATGCCAAGAATCTAAATGAACTTGCGAGAAATGGTAAATTAGATCCGGTAATTGGTAGAGACGAAGAAATTCGTCGCACCTTACATATCCTGAGTCGTCGTTCTAAAAACAATCCGATTCTGGTTGGGGAGCCGGGGGTGGGTAAAACCGCTATTATTGAAGGTCTGGCTCACCGAGTTATCAATGGCGATGTGCCGGATAACCTGAAATCTAAAATCATTTTCTCATTGGATATGGGAGCACTGATGGCCGGTGCTAAATACCGTGGCGAATTTGAAGAACGCTTGAAAGCGGTCGTAAAGGAAGTGACAGAGAGCGACGGACAAATAATATTATTTATAGATGAGATCCATACACTTATTGGCGCTGGTGCCATGGAAGGGGCTATGGATGCGGCGAATATTCTGAAACCGGCACTGGCTCGTGGTGAGTTGCGTGCCATTGGTGCGACCACCCTGAACGAATATCAAAAATATTTTGAGAAGGATAAAGCACTGGAGCGTAGGTTCCAAAGGGTGTTTGTCGACGAACCTTCACCGGAAGATGCAATATCAATTCTTCGCGGCTTGAAAGATCGCTACGAAAATCACCATCAGGTGCGGATAAAAGACGAAGCTATTATTGCGGCAGTAGAACTATCTCATCGTTATATTTCCGATCGGTTTTTACCGGATAAGGCGATAGATCTGATTGATGAAAGTGCGGCCAAGTTGAAGTTGGAGTTGAACTCCATGCCGGAGGAACTCGATGAGTTAGAGCGTCGTATCCGCCAGTTGGAAATCGAGCGAGAAGCAATCAAAAGAGAAAGTGATCAGGAGAAGCTGAACCAGCTAAGTCAGGATATCTCGCTGTTGAATGTGCAGCGCGATACGCTGAAAGCAAAATGGCTGGAAGAGAAGGATTTGGTGGATAATATAAATCAGGCCAAAAGTGCTATCGAGAATCTGAAGCTGGAAGCAGAGAAGGCTGAACGTGAGGGCGATTATGGTAAGGTGGCCGAAATCAGATATGGAAGAATAAAGGAGGAAGAACAAAAGATTGCACAGTATGAGTCGCAACTAGAAGAAATGGGCGAATCTCATAAGCGACTTCTGAAAGAAGAGGTAGATGCGGAGGATATTGCAGAGAACGTTGCTAAAGCCACCGGCATTCCGCTCCAGCGGATGTTGCAAAGTGAAAGAGAAAAGCTGCTGCATTTGGAAGATGAGTTGCATAAGCGCGTGGTTGGACAAGACGAGGCTATAGAGGCAGTAGCAGATGCCATCCGCCGAGGTCGTGCCGGACTACATGATCCGAAGCGCCCTATTGGATCCTTTATCTTTATGGGTACCACCGGGGTTGGTAAGACAGAGCTAGCTAAGGCATTGGCTGAAGTGTTGTTCGATGATGAGAGTATGATGACTCGGATTGATATGAGTGAATATCAGGAAAAGCACAGCGTGAGTAGATTGGTGGGTGCACCTCCGGGATATGTGGGTTATGAAGAAGGTGGACAGTTGACAGAAGCTGTGCGAAGGAAGCCTTATTCTGTGATATTGCTCGATGAAATTGAAAAAGCGCATCCTGATACATTTAATATTCTGTTGCAGGTGTTGGATGATGGACGACTCACCGATAACAAGGGTAGGGTGGTTAATTTCAAAAATACCATCGTGATCATGACAACCAACTTGGGTAGCCATATCATTCAGGAGAACTTTATGGAGTTGGACGGGGGAGATGTCGATAAAGTGGTGGAGGATACCAAGTCGCAAGTGATGGAGTTGCTACGCCAGTCTTTGAGACCGGAGTTTTTGAATCGGGTGGATGATATCATCATGTTCCGACCGCTAATGAGAAAGGAAATCACCAATATTATCCGTATACAATTAGAGCAGCTCAAGGATCGGGTAGCAGAACAGGGCATTCAGTTGGAATTTACCGACTATGCACTGGAGTATCTCTCGTACCGCGGGTTTGATCCTCAATACGGAGCGCGACCATTGAAAAGAGTGATTCAAAAGGATATCATCAATCTTTTGAGTAAGAAGATAATTGGGGGTGAGATCGACAAAACCAGACCCGTTTTGATAGATGTATTTGACGGCGTGGTAGTGATTCGAAACGAGGCTGCTAATCTCGCCGACTAATTATCTCGAAAGGTATATTTGAGGTTTGAGAAAGGGATAGTCCGTACCTGATATAAAATTCGGGTGCGGATTTTTTCGTAGATTTATGATCTGTATTAGGGAGAAATACGGAAGCTCAAAAAATATGCTATGGTCGGAAAAAGGACATTAAGGACTTGTGCTCGGGGACATCAATATAATAAAATCAGTGATTGCCCTGTTTGTCCGATTTGTGCTTCTCAGGACAAGGCTACCGAAGGATTTCTTTCGCTATTGGTTGCTCCGGCGCAAAGGGCACTCTTGAACAATGGAATTACTAGTTTGGAACAGCTATCACAGTTTACCGAAAAGGAGGTTTTGTCTTTTCACGGAATGGGAAAAACATCCATACCTAAATTGAGAGTTGCATTGGAGGCGGCCGGACTTAGTTTTCGGATTGATTGAGTTGATATTGAATATATTGCGCTAAATTTGCAGCCGGCCAAAAATAGCTGCAGCCATTTTTTGCCGTATGTTTTGGAGCTGCAATTCTATACTATTTGTCCGCTATCTGTAATCCTCTATGAAGCTGGTATCGATCGTTACCGTCAATTACAATCACAGTCATGTGACTGAGGACTTGTTGCAGTCATTGATGGCGGTGAATAAATACCCTTCCTTAGAGATTATTGTAGTGGATAATGGAAGTAAGGATGATCCGACACCGATATGGCGGCAGACCTATCCGAATGTACATTTTATCCGTTCCGAGGTTAATACAGGTTTCGCCGGAGGTAATAATATAGGGATTAGAGCAGCAAAGGGAGATTATCTTTTTCTAATCAATAATGATACTGAGGTTACCCCATCTTTGATTGGTTTATTGGTGGATCTGATGGAGCAACGTCCGGAAATAGGTATGGCTTCTCCTAAAATCAGGTATTTCGAGTCGCCGCAGTTGATTCAGTATGCAGGATATACCAAGGTGAATTATTTTACCGGAAGAAATGCATGTATTGGTCAGTTTGAACCGGATGAGGGTCAGTACGATCATCAGATCCATCCTACGGCCTATGCACATGGAGCTGCGATGATGGTTCGGCGAGAGGCTATTGACAAAGCCGGTCTGATGCGAGAAGGTTATTTTTTATACTATGAGGAGTTGGACTGGAGTGAGCGGATTCGTCGGGCGGGGTATGAGATCTATGTATGCTTGCCTGCTGTGATTTTTCATAAGGAGTCTGTATCGGTGGGAAGGAATACGGCTTTGAAGACCTATTATATGATTCGGAACAGGATTTTGTTCCTGAGGTATTTTGCATCTACGCCCAGTTTTATTTTGTTCTGCTTTTACTATGCATTTTTTGTTGTTCCACGGAATATGATCAGCTTCATTCTAAATGGCGATGCTGCATTTATCCCGGTGATGTTTCGGGCAATTGGCTGGCACTTTAAGCATAGTCCTAATTCTGAAAATTTGTAGTCCCACTAATTCAGCCATCATGAAGACTGTATTCTGGTTAGCTATTTTTATTGTTTTCTATACGTATATAGGCTATGGTATTTTGGTAAGCCTGCTTGTGTTTTTGAAAAGAAAATTCTCGACCAAAAGAGAGTCGGTGGTAGATGGGGATAATTTACCCTCTTTAACCTTGGTTATCGCGGCTTATAATGAAGCTTCGCTGATGGAAGAGAAGATAGCCAACACGCTATCACTACAGTATCCCGAAGGGAAATTTCAAATCATTATCATTACCGATGGTTCGAGTGATAATTCCCCGGATATAGTGGCGAAATATTCCTCTAGAATAAAATTGATGCATAGTTCAGAGAGAAGGGGGAAAATACATGCAATTCACCGTGCAATGGAGCAAGTAAATACTGAGATAGTGGTATTTACCGATGCGAATACTATGTTGAACCGAGAAGCATTGCTGTTGATTGCTCGTCATTATGCAGATCCGAAAGTGGGTGCGGTCTCCGGGGAGAAAAGGGTACAGATGGAGCGGGAGTCAGATGCTACGGCTAGTGAGGGGATTTATTGGAAATATGAGTCTTTTTTAAAGAAATGTGATTCGGAATTATATTCAGTGGTCGGTGCGGCTGGCGAACTGTTTAGTATCCGTAGAGAGCTTTATCGTCCCGTGCCTTCCGATACCATTTTAGATGATTTTATGATCTCTATGGCGATCGCCGCTAAGGGCTATCGAATCGTTTATGAGCCGGCGGCTTATGCGGTTGAAACAGCGTCAGCGAATATCTCAGAGGAGTTGAAGCGAAAAATCAGAATCGCCGCGGGTGGGATTCAATCGATCGTTAGATTAATCCCTGTGTTAAATCCATTCAGATACCCCCTGCTCAATTTTCAATATGTTAGTCATCGTGTATTGCGATGGACTATCACCCCGATCTGTTTATTGGTGATTTTATTACTAAATATTTTATTGCTCGTTCGCTATCAGGAGGATTTATTATACCAAATACTCTTGATAGGTCAGTTGGTATTCTATTTGATGGCAATAGCGGGTGCGGTGCTTGCAACGAGGAAAATAAAAGTGAAACTATTGTTTATACCTTATTATTTCTGTGTCATGAACTACGCTGTGATAGCGGGGATGATCAGGTATTTTCGAGGGCAGCAGAGTGCTGTTTGGGAGAAGTCGGTGCGGAAATAACCATTAATTTGTTAAGCCAAAAGTTTTATTTACCTTTTATAAAATATTGAAAATGGGCATGTTCAGACTGCCAGATTGGATTCATCCGCATCTTTATCCGGGGAAAACTTATGACAGTTTAACCGAATCAGAGATATCTGAATTGAAGGCCCGCATCGCGGGATTTAAGGATGAAGCTCCGGAGGTATCTGTAATGATTCCTGCCTGGAATGAGGAAAATAATATTTTCCGCTCTTTGTCATCTTTGGCAGCAAATAAGACCAAGTATCGGGTGGAGATAGTGGTAATTAACAACAATTCTACCGACCGTACTCAGCAGCTTTTAGATACTTTGGGGGTACGTAGTTTGTTTCAACCCGAGCAAGGTACTCCGCTTGCCCGACAGATGGGTTTGGAGCATGCGAGGGGTAAATATCATTTGTGTGCCGATTCAGATACGCTTTATCCGCCCAACTGGATAGACCTGATGGTGGCACCGATGGAGAAGGATCCCGAGATTAAAGGGGTTTATGGCAGGTACTCGTTCATTCCGCCCGAGGGTTACAGCCGGTTTAGTCTGTGGCTATATGAGACGGTAACCGGATTGTTGGTTTTTGTCAGGAAGAAAAGACGAGAGCATCTCAATGTGCTTGGGTTTAATATGGGTTTTGTGACTAAGACCGGTTTGGAAACCGGTGGATTTAAGGTAAGTCAGGTGCGCAAGTTCGACAATGCTGCAGATAGCGATTATTTTGTGTTGGAGGCAGAAGACGGCAGGATGGCATTGAACTTGAAAAAACAGGGTCGACTGAAATTGGTCACTAATCGTTCCGCAAGAGTATATACCTCACCGCGGAGGTTGATGTACGATGGCAGCATTTGGAAAGCATTTAAGAACAGATTAAAAGCTCAGTTCGCGGCATTGCCCGAATATTTTGCCGGTAAGAAGCATGTCGAATAGAAATCAATCGGAATTAACCCCGTCTATGAAAATGACTAAATATGAGGACGTAACCTTACTCATTACCCACTATAATAGGAGTCGATCTCTCGAGCGATTGCTGACATCCTTTTATAGCCTGGGTATGCAGTTTGGCGATATCGTCGTGTCTGATGATGGCAGTCGTCCGGAGCATTTAGGCCGATTGAGACAGCTCGCTGATCGATTCGAATTCCGATTGGTGACGACACCTGTGAATCGTGGTTTGGGCAATAATATCAATAAGGGACAGGACGCGGTGCGTACGCCTTATACGCTTTATGTGCAGGAAGATTTTGAGCCGAGCGATTTGTTTCCAGAGAAATTTCCTTTGGCTCTGCAAATAATGAAAGAGCATAGAGACATCGATATTGTCAGGTTTTATGCATATTTCCGATATCCCGTTTTGGTTCCTTTTGCTTCGGGTTTTTCAAGCATGATTTATAAATGGTGGCATCCCGATCATTTGAAACTATATATTTACAGCGATCACCCGCATTTGCGGCGGAGTGATTTTCTCAGTCGTTTCGGTCGTTACCCCGAGGGTGTCAAGCCTGATAAGACAGAATACACCATGGCTGTGAATTTTATACAGGCAGGGGGCAAGGGTTTGTTTTATGAGGATTTTACCCAATTGTTTTATCAGAAAAATGATAGCGAAGAGTCCAGTACCATTGGACGCTCGGAATGGAAGCAGAGAAAGGATCCACTTACCCGCTTGCTTCGAAGGATTTATTTGATCTTTCGCTGGATGAAAACAACTTGGGATATCGGATTTAAATACCGAAGCAAATGAATGAACAGTATTTTTTCAATAATGTGAGTCTGTTGATAACACACTACAACAGAACTGGCTCGTTGATTCGTTTATTAAGTACTTTTCAACAATTAGGTTGTCGATTTGGCGAAATAGTGGTTTCCGATGATGGGAGTCGTCCGGATCATTTGACCGTATTGGAACAGGCAAGTAGCAAGTTTGGTTTTCGACTGGTGACTACTCCGATTAACCGCGGTTTGGGTAATAATATCAATAAGGGACAAGACGCTGTGTGCAAGGATTACACTCTGTATATCCAGGAGGATTTTGTTCCGGGCAACTTATTTCCCGAGAAATTAAAGGAGGCGGTTCGTCTTATGGACGAGGATTCGGGTTTGGATATGGCGCGGTTTTATGCCTATTTTAAATATCCTTATTTGCAGCCGGTCTCAGCCGGATTTTCAGAAATGCGTTTCAGACTCTGGTTGCCGGGCTATCGCAAGTTTTATATGTATAGCGATCACCCCCATTTGCGCCGAAGTACTTTTTTCTCCAAATTTGGCAGGTATCAGGAAGGTTTGAAGGGCGATGTGACCGAGTACCGCATGATGATGTCTTTTTTACAGCAGGGCGGAAGAGGGCTGTTTTATGAAGATTATACAGGTCTATTGGATCAGATGAATTCGGAAGCCGAACCGAGTACAATGAAACGAAACATGTGGAGGGAGAGTAATAACTGGTTGATCACCGGTTTGCGCCATGCATATCGGCATTTGCGTTTTAATTTTGATTACTTGTTTGGTAAGTTCACGCAGCGGTAGTTTATAGAGAATTCATTGCATCCCAGGACTCATCCCACAGGGGTATTTTTACCCGAACCCGGGGGCGACTTCCCGAATTTGAAAGAGCCCCAATGCAGAATTATTAAGCTTTTTTCTCAGGAAGGTGTTGTAACATGTGTGTGTACATTAGTTTAACATTGTTTTCCCAAGTATGTTCTGCTGCTAATTCAATTCTCTTTCTCCTTAGTTCCGGACCGTCCTCATCCAAAGCTTGTTGTATCAGCTTGCTATAAGATTCTGCATCATGACCCAGATAGGAGTAGTCGCGGAATATTTCCATGCCTTTGGTTACGGTAGCCACGATTGGTTTACCCACTGCCAGGTATTCATCTATCTTTCTGGGATAATTTCCTATCGTGAGATCATTGACTCCCTGAGGGTTGATGCAGACATCGAATGCGTTGATATAAGCAGGTAGTTGGTCGAAATCACGACTGCCCATAAAATGAACATTCTGTAACAGATGCAGGTCACTTTTTTGAAACCCTTCATCTTCAGGACCTACGAATACAAATTGCCAATCAGGATGTTTTTGGGCCAATTTTATCAATAGCTCAATATCTAAGCGTACACTATGAAGCGCGCCGACATAGCCAATGATCGGATGGGGAATGTGCGCAATATCCTGAGGGACAGGCGCGGCGATTCCGGCGGTGAAAATATCAGTATCGCAGCCTTGACCTACATTGTAAACTATAGGATTGTACTGCTTGCAATAATCTTTGAGATAGTCTGAATTGGTAAGGCACATATCGGCCTTTTTGATGATCTCCGGTTCCAATCGTCTGCCATGACGACTCCAATATTCGGTGGAGACTACGAAATCTCTCGAATAGTAAATTGACAGGTCCGGTTCTAACAATTCTTTCAGATGCAAACAGCGAATGATATCATTATCATTAAACCAGATGGTATTCTTAAAATTAAGAGCTGCCATAGCTCTTCGGATGGAGCTTGCGAATCTCTGGTTGTTTATTCTATTCATAAAACTGTGGATGCCCACGATTGGTATCCAGTTGATCGATTCGATCATTTTATCCGGATAATAGGTCCACATATTCTCATTGATCTGTTCGAGTGCCGGGCGTTTGCCCTGAATTATATCTAAGCGCTTTCTGACTTCCGGAGTATTTCTTTGTCGCCAAAGGGTACCCCTGTCCAAAGGAGAATTAACATACAAGACCCGGTTCAGCTTACTAAATTCGACAGCAAGATTCTTGCAATTACTCCCGATTTTCGTGTCCCATGGCTGTTGGCCTGTAACGATTATATCTCTTCCTTCTATGATGTCTTTAGCTTCCAATTCAAACATTTTTTGATGAGGGTATGAAGATGAAATTGCAGTCGTCCAGATCCTTTGTAGGGATTAATTCCCCATTTTTTATCATGAAAGTTTGATAACCCAGTGACTCCAATAGCTGAATACAGCTCGTGCGTATTTCGTTATCCCATAATTCGCAATAGATATACGGTCGATGTTTTTGGATGGTGTTGAATGCCCCTTTAAGGACTTCCAGTTCAAAATTTTCTACATCGATCTTGATCATACTGATACTGCTCAATTCCTGAATTTGTTTGATACTATCCAGTTTGTGTAGCGCTACATCAAATATATTTCCCGACTCTTGCTGTGGGTTGTTTTTTTCGTCGTAGACATGGGAGAGCCCGTGGAGTTTTACTTCCGACACCAAAGGGCGGATCATTTGGCAGGATCCGTCTTCATTTCCAAGTGCGGTTTCAAAAATCTCAACGTTCTTAAGTTGATAATGACGTACTACCTTTTTGAGAACCGCTAGATTTTCAGGAATGGGTTCAAACGAATAGACTTTATAGTTAGGTCTGCTCATTGCCATTACTGCAGTCATTGCACCAATATTAGCTCCAATATCCAACATGTCTCCTTCAGGAGGAGAGAGTTTTAGGAAAATATCGAAAGACTCTTCGTGTTTTCCTTTTTTTAGCTTTTGAACATTATAAAGTGCAAAAAGAAAGAGGTACCGTTCATACCCAAGCAACTTCTGCAACACCCATTTTATTTTATTTTTCATCTATGATTTATTCGAAGTTTGATAAAAATTGACATTTTGCTTCTCCCGATCCAGACGATAGCAAACCTGCACTGTGGCTGCTGCCATTACAAATAAGATGCTGGTGGGGAATTGAACCAGCGCTTCCTGCGGATAGTTTGCGATGTTGAGTGCGAATAGTACTAAGACCATAGCCATGCAATAGCTTTTCAGCTCCGGATCTTTAATTAGGTAGTAATTGTTTATCCCCGTTCGGAGAAAGACAAACATCATGCTACAAAATATCAATAGTCCTACCCATCCAAGTTCTACCGCTACGCGCACATACCCACTATCCGGTGGGAAATTTGCCAGGAATGTATTGGGAGAAAACCTTTGTCCCCACACTCCTGTTGATCCCAATCCGCCACCTAGGGGATGGGATTGTAAATAAGGTTGTATCAGTCTTTGATTGATCTTTCGTACGTTGAAAGATGCATCTTCTGATGGTCGGAAAGCTGTTTGGAACCGGAGCAATAATGGCTCGTCAGTTGGCATATAGATCAGTATCAACGCGCACACTCCGGCTATGGCTGATACGATAAGGGTAATGCGGTTGTATCTAAATATAGCCAGCAATACTAGAGCCGCAGGCACCAGCACATAGGCGCTACGTGTGCCGGAGTACAACATAGTAACAAAGAATAAAACCGCTCCGATAGCTAATACAATCTTACGCATCGGTCGCACAAAGGGCATCGCTATCAGACTGATACACAAAATGGAGGCGATAGCCATATTGAATGCATATACCATGGGATCGGAGAAGATGGAAAACTTTCTCCAGTGACCATCGATAAAATACAATTCTGTAATTCTGGGATCCGAAGAGAGATAGGCCAGTTCGTGCGATGAAAACCCGCGATATTCTTGATTAATGGCATACAGCGAGCCTACCAGGGCAAGAAAAAGCCATAATTTGAGGAACTTCCTGATAAATGCTGCGCTCCGGATCTGGTAGAGAAATACAAAGTAGAGCATCATGACAAAAGCCATGGATCTTACCGTATATAGCCAAGCCATCCGCGATGCTGCTTCAGGATTGAATAAAGCCAAAAGATTATAACCGATCCAGACGATCACCATGACCGAGCCGGCACCTCGGAGTATCTTTGTGTTCTTTTCTTTTTTGATACGAATGAGCATGCCAATCAGCAGCAAGACATGCAAAGCATCCATCAATGTGCCCAACGGGAAGGAAATACCCAGTCGCATTATATAAAACAGCACATAAGAAATGGTAAGCAAGGCCAGTATCCCAAATTCGGCATTGACGATAAAGGCAATCGTAAATGGGATCACCGCCATGGCGATCACGAATAACAATCCGTACTTTATTCCTCCAATTACAGAAATGATTCCGGCAAACAGGCATATTCCTAATAGCAGGCTGTAGCTAAACCAATTGCGACATTGTTCCACAACAAACTTCTCATTGAGGAAGTTGGCAGCGGAACTAAAAATTCCTTTCAAACTGATATGCTTGCCCGCTAATTGCATGCTTTATAAAAACAATAGTTTAACGAAGAAATAGAATACACTCACAAATGCTAAAATCAATGCCAGCTTCCGCATTAGATTTTGCGTCGGCGTCAATGAATTCTGAAAGTAGGTTTCCTTCTCTTTCGACTCTTTAGGTAGCAGCTTCATAAAGTTCCCGATTTAGGTTCTTTTTCAACAATATGCTTTGTAGCTACTGAAATCTGGTTGGCCTTTTTTGCTTTAAACAAGGCTGTGATTTGGTAAAATACAAATTTAGGTATGTAGGCCAGTGCCGAATATATTCTTTTGTCGGTATCCGACATCAGGAGGGCGGTCATAAAACCCGCAATAAATAATACCAGCGCTCCAGCCCAAACTATCGAATACATCGGTGCGAAAACAATATTAACTGTTAAACAGATCAAGGAAAGCCCAAGGAAAATGAATAAAGGTGGGCGGAGCAATACAATTGCATACAAAAGCTGGCTCCAATTGGCATTTTTAATTCCTTGTCCCAGGATAAAAAATCCCTTTTTGAAATATCGAAACCACGTATTAATCCATCTGGCTCTTTGTGCAACCAGCTGCGCTGGTTTACTTGTTTTCCTATCGTAAACTATCGCAGCTCCATTGAAAGCGATTCTTTGTTTCCGCACGACGATCTCGGCCTGAAGTACTTTGTCGAAACCTGCACCGGTTATATCTTGATGTTCGAGACAGGCGCGATACAAGCTGGTTTCGAAAGCCATTCCTGAGCCAGATAGGGTAGCGGAGGATCCTGCTCCAAACAAGAGTTTTCCATCGTAAAAATGATAGTATATGTCGCGGGCGGCATCTAATCTTGAATAAATGGTATCCAAATTGGCCGGAAGCCGAAGTCCTTGCACTGCTCTGTAACCCTCTTCAAAACTTAGATTAAGTTGATCCAGGTAGTCGGGCTCCACCAGATTATCACTATCGATGATGGTTAGCCGGTCGTGTTGTCGAATAAACCGGTGGATGGCATAAAAATGTGAACGGGTATTGCTGGCTAAGACCTTTTCGGGTCGGAGCAGACAAACTTTATCTTTCGGGAAGGACAGTCCGCCTATGTCACAATTATCGGCAACTATGTAGATATGATAATGCTCATATCGGAGTTGCAATAAAGAGTCGACCACCGTTGGTAACAGATCGGTTTGTTCATAAGCGGTTACTATAATAGCATAGTCAGGTTTCACTGCTCCTGTAACTGATGTCTTTCTTTTGCGCTTCGGGCGCAATAGGTAAATGACCAGCAACAACAGCGGGAAAATCAGGTGAAACCCGATCAAAAACTGTATGAAGATCCATAAGTTATTTAGCATATCAGATCTGATTCAGAATCCAGCCGGTGAACTTGCTTTCTAAACTTCCCATTTCCTTCACCAGCATTTTTTGCGATTCGTTCATAGCCCTTCCGGTTCTGAATATCGCCAATGTACATTGGGTGTAGTTAAACCAATCTCTGGCATTGCTGCCATCATCGAGTGGTGCTGTAATTACTAATATCATATCGAATTGACCCTCGAGCTGAGTCAGTCGGCTTATCAAAGTCGGCCTATCTGCTAGTTCTGACAAGGCTTGATCATTCTTGCCATTTGTCAAAAAATACACCCCGTGTTCTCCTGTGTTGACTGGAATGGGTTTATTATTGACAATAAACTCCTCCAATGTAGGCATGTTGGCCTGCTTTTGAATGCTTGTATCATTTCTGAAATCGCCGTCAATCACCAACACTCTTTTGTAGCTCCTCGCCATTGCCTCTGCTATAAATAAGGCGATTGCATCTTTGCCGGAATTGGCGCCCACGCCGGTAACGGCAAAGATTTTATTTTCACGCAAATCGTCTTCCAGTTCGGTTCTTATCAGCCTAAGCTGGTCTCGGAGTTGTCTGAGTTGTCGGTCTCCCTCGATAGCCCAAATTTGTGTTGGATTTTGAACGTTCTTTAAATTGGTAAGTACGCCCAATACGGGTTGTTGTGTGGTATTGGCCAAAGTTTCCGGATCGCGTACTGTTTGATCGAGCAGAAAGATGGCAAAGAAAACCCCAATGCATATTACCAATGAAATCACCCCTGCGAATCCCACCATCATCATCTTTTTGGATGCCAATAGTTCTCCGGGTTCAGCGGTTTCAATCTGGCGCAGTTGCAACGGAATGCTGGAGATTATACTTGCCTGATTATATTTTTGAAGCAGTTCTATGTACTCCCTACCCGTAATATCAATGCTGCTTTCGTAAGCTTGAATTTCTGCCTCGTGTGGTACTAGGGAGTCGAACTTAATATTCAATCGTTCGATCTCTTCGTCGATCGACTCAACACTGTTTTTTGCCAATTCGAGTGCCACTTCCATTTTAAGCTTTTGTTCGACCAGGTTTTCTCTTGCAACCATAGGGTTGTAAACGTATTGGTCGCTGGCCTCGCTGATTTTCGTGGATAATTCCCGTTTCAACGAATCCATTACCCGCTTATGTTTCGGATCGAAATTGCTATGGATATAAACATTGTTGATTTCCTTTAATTGCTCTTTTATTGATACAATTTGTTGGTTTGCTGTGCTCAGGGTGCTTTCCAGATATTTTCTGTCAGCCGGGTCAAATTTCGACTCGATATTGTTGAGGGCTGCGGTGTACGCGATAATTTCTTGAGTCGCTTCTTCTCTTCTGGTCTCGAAATCAGCAATTTGTCCGTAAAGAGCCTTTGCTTGCTCGCCCAGATTCAGCACCCGATTATGAATCTTGTATTGCTTCAGTGCTTCCATGGTTTGCGTCAACTCTTGCTGTCTTTGCCTGAGCAGAGAATCCAGAAAATCCACTGTCCGGATATTAGATTCTTTGATTCTGGTGGTGTAGTAGCTGATAAATTCACTACACAGGTTATTGACTACGAATGCAGATAGTTCGGGATCTTCAGCAGAAAATTCCACATCGATAAAATCACTATTTCCTACGCGATAGATGGAGAGCTTTTTTGAAATTGAGTTTTCATCGTATTTCATCGACTCCACCAGCTCCAACAATTCCCTTTCTTGTTTATTCCATGCCGATAGTTCTTCCTGCTTTTCATATTTCCGTTGTAGTAGTCGGATGATACTGTCGATTTGGGAATCAGAGTATTTCTTAAGCAATGAAGAGCGTTCACGAAATGCACTATCAGTAGTAAGATCATGCAACATCAGTTTATAACTCACCTGATTGACGATCATTTTGAGTCCCATCAACTGGATCAGGTTCTCGAACTCCTGGTTGATAGATTGAGGGTCGGAGCGACTCCCACCAGTAATCAACCGCTCGCCCTGGTCAACTATACCTGTTGCGATCCTCGCGTGCGCCACATAGGTATCGGGCAAGGTGCGCACGATAAAAAAGGTCGCGATCATAGTGATGATCGGGATGGATATGAGAAAAAGCTTGCGTTGATACAACAGCTTTAAAAAATCGATTATTTCTTTCATTGGATTGATTCAAGTTGGACTCCCAATAATTCTTCCAGATTTGATTTAGCTATCAGTACTTCCGTTTCTGCTATAATCTTACGGGTAACATGGTTAGAATACGTGATTAACACGTTTGCATAGTCGTTGAGTGCTTCCTCTCCTTTCTCAAAGCGGTGGCGACTATAATTGAGCAATGCCTCAGCATCCAGCAGTGATTGCGCATGTACTTTGAGAAGGGCAAGTTCTTGCACATACAATAAATACCGCTTTCGTACCTCAGCCTCCAGTGTTACATGATACACTTCTCTTTCCTCTTCTACCAGTTTACGTTCTGCCCTTGCCTGCCTTACGATAAAGGGCTTCTGAAGAATGCCGCCAATGTTGACAAACAGACCGAGTTGATAGCCGTATGCATTGGCGGTATTCAAATTGGGGTTGACTACTCCGGTGTTATTTGGATTGTACAAGTAAGAGAGTGAAAAGATATCAAAATAGGTCATAGCTGCCCGATTGAGATTCGCTCTTGCGATATCAATACGGGTATCATAAGTTTTCATTTTTGGATAATTCTCTTTGGCCGTTGCGACCAGCTTTTCCAGCAGTTCCCAGTTGACCTCCTGCATCATTGACTCCTGTGCTTTTGCAGAATGGCTCCATCCACACAGCAGCAATCCGACATAAAACCAAGCTGAAACTATTTTCTTATACATCTTCATGTTGAAACATTGCAGGGATTGTTTTGAATAAAATTTTCAGATCAAACCAGATAGAGAATTTTTTAGCGTAGAAATTGTCGAGTTTTTTACGCTCTCTTTCCGACATGTCTTCTTTACCGCGCTTGCTGATCTGCCACAAACCGGTAAGTCCGGCCGGAGCAATAAAACGCCAGGCCCATTCATTAGAGGTGAGCTGTTCAGCTTCATAAAGTGGCAGCGGTCGGTTGCCCACAGTCGACATATCTCCTTTGAGAATATTGACCAGTTGAGGCAATTCGTCCAGACTTGTTTTCCGCAGTATTCTTCCGATTTTTGTGACTCTGGGGTCATTCTTTAATTTAACAAAAACCGAACCTGAATTATCATTTTGACTATATTGATTGAGTGCTTTAAGATCTGCCAATCGTTTGTCCGCATCCGAATACATAGAGCGGAACTTATAAAAATCGAAAATCTTATACCCCGTACCTACTCGTTTGCTTTTATAAACTATTGGTCCTTTGGAGTCTAATCGGATCAACAGGGCGATGATCAACAGTACGGGCGATAGTACCAGCAGCAGACCGCCGGAAAACACGATATCAAAAATCCTTTTGATTATGGGGATTTTGTATTCGATTTCAGCTGAAGCAGAAAGATCGGTAAGTTTGGGTCGGATGAGCTTGAATTTGACCAGGAAGACCAACCGTTCGCTGATATCTTTGATGGGGAAGTTCTCAGCGTAGTAATCGTGAACATTGAGTTCTTTAGCCTTTTTCAACCATTCGGGTTTGCGCTGCTGAGATACCAACACCACGATCAGTCCTTTCAGCATTGTATGCTGCTTGATCTTTCTGATCCATTCAAAACAAAATTCATCATTCTCAATTTCGATAATCAAAATTTCCGGTAAGGATAACAATGACTGGTCGAAAAGATGGGACTCGAGTTCTTCGATCGTGGCTTTTCTTTCTACGTCAAAATTTTTGGAAAGAGGTTTAAGGAGCGTCTCGTTTAGTTGGTCACTAACCTTCGCTACAATTCTGATAGTATATGATGAATTTTCCCAATGACTCATGGTATTCATGTGCTAGCAGGTGATTTCAAAATGTTTGAGATGGAAGATTTGAGCGCATCGGGGTTAAAAGGTTTCCGGAAATACCCATCTATAGGGAAGGGTATTTGACCGACTACCTCGTCGATATTTTCTAATCCTGATAGTACAATAACAGGGGTATCGTGATAATAGCCGCTAATTTTGAGATTCTTTACAAAAGAAGAACCGTCCAGATAAGGCATTAACAGATCAGAAATAATTAAATCGGGAAAGTTCCCCTCCTCCA
>CAZWPF010000031.1:0-28817 GCA_964636205.1 uncultured Chitinophagaceae bacterium
CCGTGATGAACTACAAGGCACCGGTGCCGATCGGAATGGTTTATGTGCCTTCTGGTGTGTTAAGGATGGGAGCTAGCGACCAGGATATGCGTGGGAAAAATGACGCGTTGATCCGTACGGCTCAAATAGCTGGCTTTTACATGGACGCGACTGAGATCAGCAATGCGGAGTATCGTCAGTTTACAGATTGGGTTCGTGATTCTATCGCACATACCATACTTGGTGATTTCATCGATAATCCTGATGGAACACAACGTCTGGATATGAGAAGAAGAGTCAATTATCGTGACGAAGACGTCCAGGATCAGTTAATGGAATTGTATCTTCAGCCTGATCAGTCTGGTTGGGGAAGAAAGGAGTTTGACAATAGCAAGCTCGTGTATAATTACGAAACCTTCGATTATCAGGAAGCTGTAAAGAATCCGGATCAACCAAGGACTTCTTTCGTACGTAAGCATTCAATTCCTGTTTATCCTGATACTACAGTTTGGGTTCGTCAGTTCGCCTATTCTTACAATGAGCCAATCGCTTTACAATACAACTGGTTCGCTGCATTTAATAACTACCCTGTAGTGGGTGTTAACTGGCAACAGGCAAATGCATTTTGTAACTGGCGTACTTCACTCTGGCGTTCAGAGCGCGAAGGCAATCGTCAATATTTTGAAGGTGAATTCCGTTTGCCAAGTGAAATGCAATGGGAATGGGCAGCTCGTGGCGGTCGCAACGAATCTCCTTATCCTTGGGGTGGACCTTATCTGGTTAATAAGAAAGGATGTTACTTAGCTAACTTTAAACCTCAGCGTGGTAATTATGCAGCTGATGGTGGGTTATACACCGTTCCGGTTGACCGTTATTGGCCGAACGACTATGGCTTGTATAATATGGCCGGTAACGTAGCAGAGTGGACTAGCTCTCCTTACAACGGAAGCGCTTATTTCGCTGTTGCTGATGTAAATCCTGACATTCGCCACGTAATCCGTGAAAACGATCCTCAATGGTTGAGAAGAGTGGTAGTTCGCGGTGGTAGCTGGAGAGATGTTGCTTTCTACCTGCAGAATGGTACACGTGATTGGGAATATGCAGACACTGCTAAAGCTTATATCGGATTCCGTTGTATTTATCAACAAATTGCACCGGCACTGACTAACAGAAGATAAACCCTACATTACATTAAAATTTGACAATCTAAGAAAACGAAAGTATTAATATGAACCAGATAGCATTGTTTTTTGAAACCAAGCAGGGTAAATATCTGAAAAATCTGATTATCGGGGTTGGTGCGTCCGTGGTACTGTTGGGAGCGCTGTTTAAACTGCAGCACTGGAATGGGGCCGGGCTTATGTTGACTATCGGTATGATGACTGAGGCCTTCATCTTCGCGTTGTTAGGTATACTTCCTCCGCATAAAGACTATTATTGGGAACGTTATTATCCCAATTTGGATAAGAATCCACAAATCGAAAATTATAAAAGTGGTACTAAGGATGGTAAAGCATCTTCAATAGCTTCTCTGGATAAGATGCTTCAAGATGCTGAGTTGAATCAACCTAATTTGAAACGCCTCAGTGAGAATTTTCAAAAATTCAATAAGACGGTTGAACAAATTCAGGACATCTCGGAAGTTACTGCAGCTACCAATACTTATGCTGCTGCAGTTCGAGAAACTGCCGGTGCGTTGGGCCAAATGAAAGAAACCTTCGTAGGTGCGACTAAGACTATGAGTTCTTTCAATACAGCTGCTGACGATACAGCACGTTTCCACGAGCAAGTACAGGTATTGTCAAGAAATCTGGGAACTTTGAATCAGATTTACGAAGTGGAATTGCAAGATGCTAACAATCATCTGAAAGCTATGAATAGATTTTATAGCAATCTGGTTAGCGCATCTGATGCTATGTCTACCAGCGCAGCTGATGCTCAAGCGGCAAAAGAACAAATCTCTATGCTTGCTAAAAACTTGGGTAGCCTGAATCAGATTTATGGCAACATGCTTTCTGCAATGAATAGCGGACGTTAAGACCTGCCGTTGTAACCCGGTTGGATCTTTATCTACGGGGTGCAATGTTAGCGTATATAAAATATATTTTAACATAAGATAAAACAGTTTGCAGGATGTCAATGCCTAAAGAGCCAAGGCAGCTAATGATCAACCTAATGTACTTAGTGTTGACCGCGATGCTGGCCTTGAACGTCTCATCGGAAATATTACAAGCCTTCAAGACGATTAATCAGAGTATTATTCAGTCTAACAATTCTATTGAAGCAAAAAATCAGGAATTGTATGATTTATTCAATGAGAATGAGAAGCAGCCTACCAGCCGTGACCGTGTAAAGCCATATAACGATCGTGCAAAAATTGTAAAGGCGGAAGCTGACAAGATGGTTGATTACCTGGAGGATTGGAAAAGGAAGGTGATCGAACAGTCTGGTGGTTACACAGAAACCGGCGAAATCAAAGCTGAATCGGATATAGATGCTTCTACTAAGCTGTTGGTTGAAAAGGATGGTGGTGATGAAATTAAAGCGAATTTGGAGCAACTCAGAGAATTGATGATTAAGTCTGTGGACGAAAAGAATCAAGCCAAAATGGCTGCTGCACTTCCTTTGAAGTTAACAGACCCTCCAAAATCTGATAACAATCCTCAGGGTAAATGGAGTGTTGGGACTTTCTACAACATGCCTGTAATGGCTGCAGTAACGCTGTTTTCTAAGATGCAAAACGATGTTAGAAACGCAGAGGCATTAGTTGTAAAGCAGTTATTTGACGATTCTTATTCCAGCACACTTAAGTTTGACGAAATCGCAGCTATTGCGGTACCTCAAACTAGTTACGCACTGGTTGGCCAGAAAGTGGAAGCGAGAATCATGCTTGCTGCATATAACAAAAGTGTTGCTCCGGATGTTACAACCCTGGCCGGCGGCGGAAGAATTACAAAAGTGGAAGACGGTGTGGCTTATTGGGAGACCAATGCCGCAAGCGTAGGTCAACAAACGGTTAGAGGATCTTTGAGCATCAATATGGGTGATCGTGTAGAAACAAAAGATTGGTCTTTTCAATACATGGTCGGTTCAGCAGGTGGTTCTATTCAGTTGGATAAGATGAACGTGTTTTATATCGGTGTGGACAACCCGGTGACAGTATCAGCGGCAGGTTATTCACTGGAAGATGTATATTTGGATATGAAGGATGCGGAGATTACACCAAATCCTGATAAGAAAGGTAGTTATAATATTAAAGTTTCTAAACCCAGTGGTCCAGAAGGTGTGAAAGTGGCTATTATGGCTCGCACTCCAACAGGAGCACAAGAAGTGGGCGCTTTACCGGTACGTATCAAGTACATCCCGGATCCGATCGCTCAAGTGGGCGGACAAGCAGGTGGCTATATGCCGGCCGCCAAGTTCAGACCTCAGATCGGACCTGCGGCAGTTTTGCTGAATTTTGAATTTGATGCCCGTTACATCGTAACAGAGTTTTCATATAGTGTGATGAAGAGAAGAGACCCGGATATTAAAGGACCACACAAGGTGGCCAATCCAAGAGGTGCGGTATTCGCTAATAACCCGGAAATAGGTAAACTGCAAGCTGATTTAAAACCAGGTGACCGCGTGTTTATCGACGATATTAAGGCGAGAGGACCTGACGGTCGTACCCGTTCTTTGAACTCATTATCTTTCACACTTAATTAAAGTTTTTTTACTTTTACAAATAGCAAATAATAAAGGACATGATCATCCCACGTTCATACAAGAAGATTGCAGTAAGTGGCGCATTGCTGCTCGCCAGTGCTGTAGCATTTGCTCAGGCTCCTAGTCTTACGGATCAGGCAGTTTCTGCAAACGCTCCCACAGGTGCAGTGACTGAAAACTGGAGACCATCTTTGGTTACCGACGGAGTATATGATAGAGTTCCAAGGACTGGTGTTGCCCTGCCTTGGCAGCCCATAAGGGAAGCTGATGTAATGTGGCGTAAAAGAGTTTGGAGAGAGATCAATACTTTGGAACGCCAAAACCTTGCATTCAGATTTCCCGGAGATGAATATACTGGTGGCGGTTACTTCATAGAAATTTTGATTCACGCAATCAGAACCGGTCAAATCAAAGCTTATTCTAACTTCGATGACCGTTTTACTGAGCCTTTGTCGACAGAACAGATAGATGAAATTACCCGTGGTACCATTGACACTACTGAGGTATATGATCCTACAACCAATACAGTTCAATATGTAGTGACTCAACGTGATTTCGATCCGGATGGAGTGACCAAGTATAGGATTAAGGAAGATTGGATTTTTGATAGAAACATGGGTAGAATGGTCGTTAGAATTCTCGGTATCGCTCCTATTCAGGACGTGAGAGATCCGGTTACAAACGAAGTTCGTGGTCAATCTGCACTTTTCTGGATTTACTACCCGGATGCCCGTAACACTTTAGCTCAATACGAAGTGTTTAACCCAGAGAATGATGTTCAACGTATCACTTGGGATGATTTCTTTGAAGGACGGTTTTTCTCAAGCCGTATCATTAAGATCAGCAACCCATTCGATCAATACATTCAAGGCCTACCTGGTGTGAACGCTATGGATGCTCTATATGAAAGCAAGCGTATCACTGAAGAATTGTTGATTAAGGAACACGATATGTGGGTTTATTAATAGGTCCTTTTATTAGTAATCATAACTAAATTATAAGGGTCGGACTATATAGTCCGACCCTTATGCTATTTACAATTCTCGTATCTTTGACGCTTTAATGGAAAGCGGATTGTCAGTTTTGTACTGCGGGCTTTTGATCAGATTTTCTATGAGTCATACCAATTTACCCAATCTCGAGGTTTGCCTATCACCGGCTTTGTTGCATTTGTTTAATACTCAGGGAAAGATCGTTGTAATAATCGATGTATTTAGAGCTACTTCTACCATCGCGGCGGCGCTGGATAATGGTGCTGAATCAGTGGTGCCAGTTGCATCTGTTGAGGAGTGTATACAGATTGGTTCGCAGTTAACTAACAGTGTTACTGCCGGAGAGAGAGATGGTAAGATAGCAACCGGTTTAGTACACGGGAATTCTCCCCTGGAGTACACTAAGGATTTTATAAGTGGAAAGACACTCGTGCTGACAACTACCAACGGCACCCGCCTATTGCATATGGTACAAGATGCATCTACAATTATTACCGGTTCCTTTCTGAATTTGACAGCTGTTTGCGATTATTTAAAATCACAGAACAAGGATGTGGTATTGGGCTGTGCTGCGTGGAAGGATAGATTTAACCTGGAAGACACCCTTTTTGCGGGGATGGTTGTCGAAAGAATAGCCGATAGATTTAACTCCAACTGCGATAGTGTACGCGTGGCCAGACAATTGGCTAAGCAGGTTAAAGGCGACGATATTATTGGTTTTTTAAGAGACAGTGCACACTATAAGCGACTTTCAGCTTATGGACTGGAGCAGGATATGGAATATTGCGCTACTCCTGACCAACACCCGATTCTCCCAATATTACACGAAAATAAGTTGGTTCCATTTGATGCAAGTCTTAATGCATAGATGCGATTTCAATGCCCGAACTTTTTGAAAGTAAAGTTTGAAGTATTATACCAACGACTTTACTTGAATCATTTAAATTTGTCGACAAATTCCCGATATGAGTCAATCATTCGAAGCTAGCCAAGAATATGCCAGGAATCTGGATCAGGTAGATAGTTTATACCCGTTTAGGGAACGTTTTTTATTTCCGCAACATGACGGCGGGGATGCACTTTATTTCTGTGGAAATTCACTCGGGTTGCAACCCAAGAGTGTTTCTTATCTGATGAATCAAGAATTGGAAGATTGGGCTAAATTCGGTGTGGAAGGCCATTTTAATGCACGTAATCCCTGGTTTTCTTACCATCATAATTTTTCAGAAACTTTAGCGGAGATTGTGGGCGCAGAGAAGGACGAAGTTGTGGCGATGAATACGCTCACAGTAAATCTTCATTTACTAATGCTTTCCTTCTATCGTCCAACAGGCGGCCGGTACAAAATAATAATGGAGGCTGGTGCTTTCCCGAGCGACCAATATGCTATGGAGACCCAGGCTCGGATGTACGGATTCGATCCCGAGGATGCTATTATTGAACTGAGTCCGAAAGAGGGTGCGCATACTTTGGAAGAAGACGATATCGTTGCTGCTATCCAAGCCGCAGGAGATAGTTTGGCGCTGGTAATGATTGGTGGTGTACAATACTATACCGGTCAGTTTTTTGATCTCGGTCGAATTACAAAGGCAGCACATAGCGTAGGAGCAATAGCAGGCTTCGATCTCGCGCACGCAGTAGGTAACGTTCCGCTGCAGCTGCACGATTGGGGAGTGGATTTTGCATGCTGGTGTTCTTATAAGTACCTCAATTCCGGTCCCGGGGGAGTTGGGGGTATTTTCGTTCATGCGAAACATGGAGACAACCCTGAGACGTTCCGTTTAGCCGGATGGTGGGGCAATGATGAGAAGGAAAGGTTCTTAATGAAGAAAGGATTTTTCCCACAAAAGGGTGCTGCCAGCTGGCAAATGAGTAATGCTCCGGTATTTAATATGGTGGCTCATCGTGCATCATTGGATTTGTTTGCTAAAGCCGGTATGAAGGCATTACGGGAGAAAAGTCTGAAACTTACCGCTTATATGGAGTTCCTGCTGCGCCAATTAAACCATTTGCCATTCGAAATAATTACTCCATCCGATCCGTCCAGAAGAGGTTGTCAACTCAGTTTGTTATTTAGCAAAGACGGTAAAAAAATATTCGAAACGCTTACAAAGAATGGGGTGATTGCCGACTGGAGAGAGCCGAATGTGATTCGAATTGCGCCCGTGCCGATGTACAATAGTTTCGAGGATTGTTACCGTTTTTATGAGATATTAAAGGAAAAGGTTGTCTAAATTGCCGGTATGATTCTTCGTATAGCTAATAACATTCGGATCGCCTGTTGGTGGAGTCTGGTTTTATTCTTCGTGGGATTCATAAGTTGTAAAAAAGACCAATTATCGATTGAATCGGTGACTCAAATCGGACCTTATACCGATGGTCGATTGAATCGTATCCATTTTGTGAATGATCAGCTGGGTTTTGTAATCGGAGGGAACCGGTTTGATCGTGCAGAAATGCTGATCACCAAAGATGGAGGTAAGTCGTGGCTTTATAAAGAGTTTCCCGAGGCCGGAAAGGGTTTGTATGGTATTTGTCATAGTCAAAGCGGTACAATTTATACTGTGGGATTTGATGGTAAACTGCTTTATTCTGAAGACAACGGCGAGAGCTGGATCTTTAGACAGTTGAATTATCGTCCGTATAGGGCGATCGCGTTCGCAGGAGCTGATGAGGGGATGGCCGTAGGAGGGGTAAGCTTTGATCAAGGATTTTTATTTAGGATGAACCACGAAGGGTATCATCTGCAGGATGATTCTGTGGGCTACGAGTTGAATGATATTCATATGGTCAGCGATCAGCTCGGTTACATGGCCGGTTATGGCGTATTGATGAAAACAACAGATGGTGGCAAGAACTGGCAATTCACATCTTTGAGAACAGATAATTTCACCGGCTTATACTGTTTGGATGCCCATAAAATCTGGGTTTGTGGATTCGAGGGGAGTATATACAAATCGGAGGATGGCGGGGCTAACTGGCAAAAGTTGCGAAATGGCAACAATATAGTCAAGAAGAAATACCGCTTACTCGACATAGTATTTCTGGATGAACAACAAGGATATGCTGTGGGTGAAGAAGGTACAGTAATCTATTCCAAAGACGGTGGTGAGAATTGGACCCAACTGAAACCATTTACTAAGCAGAGCTTAAGGAGTGTTGCCGTCGCGCCCGACGGGAGCATTCTAGTCGCAGGTGATAACGGGGCTTTTTACCGCCTAAGCCTTTAACATTCCACTTCCATTTACTGAGTTCCTAATTTCCTAACATAGGATAATTTTTTTGTCGATAGATCTGGCCATCTTTGTACCATCAAGTTTATCAAAAAATATTTTAGTTATGGCAAAGATTAAATGGAACTTAGATCCGGCTCACTCAGAAGTACAATTTCGTGTTAGACATATGATGGTATCGAACGTGACCGGTCAGATGCGCAAATTTGATGTGCAGGTAGAAACAGAAGGTGAAGATTTTTCAACAGCAAAAATTCGCTTTATCGGAGACCCTTCATCTATTACAACAAACAACGAACAACGTGACGGACACCTTCAGTCGAACGATTTCTTTGATATCGCCAATCACCCTGAAATCGTCTTCGAAAGTGAGAAATTGGAACATGCGGGAGAAGGTGAATTCAAATTGCATGGTAATATTAATATCCGTGGTGTAGTAAAACCAATCACTCTCGATGTTGAATATGGTGGAACCGCTAAAAACCCATGGGGAAACACCGTGACGGGATTTACCATCACCGGTAAGATCAATCGTAAAGACTTTGGATTGGTGTATAATGCAGCATTGGAAACCGGCGGTGTATTAATCGGAGACGAAGTGAAATTGACTGCACAGGCTGAATTCGTTAAAGAAGAAGTAAGTGCTGAAGCATAGTTAAGAAAGTAGTAGCTTGTGTTTAATAAATGAGAGTTCTTCTGAGCTCTTTGTTGAATGGCTAATCCTTTGATTCTAATATCAAAAGATTAGCCATTGTCTTCTTGGGTATTTTTATATTACTTTTAGGGTGTCTTTCCTAAAATTTTTATGATCACATGCAAAAATGGAAATTATCTCTCATGAGCATTATGAGTGCAACGCTGTTTACGGCAGCATGTAATACAGGGGGCGAAGCGCCCGTGAATAAGTCGGGTGGTTACGATCCAAATTTCAAAGTGGAAGCCGAGTCGTTTGCCGATCTCCAGGTGCTTAGATACGAAGTTCCGGGATTCGATCAACTGACACTACAACAAAAGCAGCTTGCGTATTATCTATACGAAGCGGCTTTATCGGGTAGAGATATCATTTACGATCAGAGAAGTAAATATGGTCTGTTAGTAAGGAAAACATTGGAAGCTATCTATGATAGCTATACAGGAGATAAAAGCTCGGAGGATTGGAAGAACTTCGAAACTTATTGCGGACGCTTTTGGTTTAGCAATGGGTATCACCATCATTATTCTAATGACAAATTTATCCCGGATTGTAGCTTCGAATATTTTAGTTCGTTGCTGAAATCCTCCGATACTACTCGCTTGCCTTTGGAAGAAGGGGAGACAACCGATCAGTTGTTGGCTAAGCTCAACAAAATCATATTCGATCCCAACTTCGAACCGAAATTGGTGGATCAGCGTGCAGGTATCGATAATGTGGTGAATTCTTCTGTGAATTTTTATGAAGGTGTGACCCAAAAAGAAGTTGAAGAATTTTACGCGCAGTTTGATACCAGAGGGAATGCGCCTTCTTGGGGATTAAACAGCAAGCTGATGAAGGAGAACGGTCAGATCGTTGAGAAAGTCTGGAAAAGCGGCGGTATGTACGGCCAGGCGATCGATCGTATTATCTATTGGTTGGAAAAAGCAGCAACCGTCGCTGAGAATGAGCAGCAAAAGCGTTGGTTGGATCTGCTGGTGAAATATTACCAAACTGGCGATCTTAAATTATTTGATGATCATAGCATTGCATGGGCTGAAGACACACTTTCCCGAGTTGATGCGATCAATGGCTTTATCGAAGTATATCTCGATGCTATCGGCAAGAAAGGAAGCTTCGAAAGTGTCGTTTCTATAGAAGATATGGAAACCACTAAGAGAATCGCTGCAATCGCTAAGGAAGCTCAGTGGTTTGAGGATAATTCTCCTCTGATGCCTGAACATAAAAAGAAAGAGGTAAGAGGTATTTCCGCTAAGGCAATTACAGTAGTTGTTGAAAGTGGGGATGCTTCACCCAGCACGCCGATCGGTATCAATTTGCCGAATGCAGATTGGATCAGACGCGACCATGGATCGAAATCTGTATCATTGAGCAATATTGTACATGCTTATAATATTGCAGGCGAGAAAGGCGGGATGCTGGACGAGTTTGTTGTGAATGAAGAAGTGAAGGCAAGAATTAAAAAGTACGGAGCTCTGGCTTCGGATCTGCATACAGATATGCACGAATGTATCGGACACGCGTCCGGGCAGATTAATCCGGGAGTGGAGACCCCCGATAAGACCCTGAAAAACTATGCTTCTACACTTGAAGAAGCGAGGGCGGATCTGGTAGCATTGTACTTTGCTATTGATCAGAAATTGGTTGATATCGGCGTTGCGGAAAGTATAGAAGTAGGTAAGGCGGAGTATGACAACTATATGATGAATGGTCTGATGACTCAATTGACTCGTATTTTGCCGGGTGCCACTATCGAGGAGGCACATATGCGCAATCGCCAGCTCGTTGCTTTGTGGGCGTATGAAAAGGGTAAGGAAGAGAACGTGGTAGAGATGATCAAGCGTGATGGAAAGACTTATGTTCAGATCAACGATTACGATAAGTTGAGAGGCTTATTTGGTGAATTGTTGCGTGAAATTCAACGTATAAAATCTGAAGGTGATTACGAAGCCGGAAAGAATTTGGTAGAGCAGTATGGAGTTCAAGTAGATCAGGAATTACATAAGGAGGTGTTGGAGCGTTACGCGAAACTGAACATCAAGCCTTACAAAGGATTTATACAACCTCGTTTGGTGCCTAAAATGGATGGCGACAGCATGGTTGATGTGAAAGTAGAATATCCGGAGAGCTTTTTTGAGCAAATGGTGGAATACGGCCGGAACTACACTTTTCTTCCTATCTACAATTAATCAATGATAGTTGGAGGATCCGACTATTTGTTTGGAAAGTAATCATTCAAAGATTCAGCTGATCCGTAAGAAGGTCAGCTGAATCGCATTTTGGCCTATGGTAAAGTCTAAGTCAATAGGGATAGTTTGTGGTTCTTCGGCTTTTGGCGGACTGGAATTAAGTACTTTGCAGCTGGCAAGGCACTTGGTCGCAAATGGCTGGAAACTGCGCTTTCTCCTGCACGAGCAGAGTCCGATGTTTGCTGCAGCGCAAAAGGATTTTTCGGACCTGAGTTCCATTCAGCAATTTGGAAGCTCGTCTAAGGTTAAAGCAAAAACTCTTAAAATCTGGTTATCCGACTCACCCGTATCGGTTTTGTTTACTCCTTATAATAAAGATATTCGCGGACTGTCGGGATATAAGCGGTTTCGCAATAAAAAGGTAAAGCTGGTATATCAGCAGCAAATGAAAGTTGGGGTTAACAAGCGCGATTTAATTCATCGGTTCCGGTATCAAATGTTAGATCTTTGGATCAGTCCCTTGCCCTATTTAAAGCAGGAGACAATAACCCGGACACATGTTCCCGAAAGAAAAATAAAGATTATACCGCTGGCGGTAGATGCGGGTAAAATACTGAATACCTCGATGACCCAAGATATTGGCAGAGCGCAGCTCGGGCTGCCACCGGAAGTGAAATTACTTGGAGTACTCGGCCGGATAGATCCAAAGAAGGGTCAAGACTTTGCAGTTCGTGTGCTTTCGCAGCTGGGGGAGCATGGCGAATACCATTTACTGATCATGGGCAATATGACCATGAATGAAGGGGACGAATATCACGACCATCTGAGGAAGTTAGTGGTGGAGTTAAAGCTTGAAGATCGGGTGCATTTTCGACCCTATCACGAGGATGTCAATCTGTTTTATCAGGCCATTGATATTTTTTTAATGCCCTCACACGGGGAAACTTTTGGTTTGGTGACTGTCGAGGCGATGTTGTCGCAAAAGCCTATTGTGGGTGTCAATAGGGATGGTACTGCAGCACTTCTGGAATCGGGAAGGTTGGGATGGTTGCATGATCTGGAAGATGTGGATACTTGTTGCCGGCATATACTCGAATTGAGGGATTTGAAATATGGTGCTCCGAAACTTCAGGAAGCTAAGTCTGTAGCCATGGCGCGTTATACTTATGAGCGCACCATGCCCCAATTAGAAGAGGCTTTGACTAAATTGATAAACGATAAATATTAATGCAGCTTGTACTTGCAACATTTCCCTAAATTTGTCGGACTATGATGCGAATAATAATTACAGCAGGAATAACTATAGCAGCATTGTCTGCATGTACACCAGAGAAGGGGCCGGCTATTGATTTTTCAGGCGTTAAGGCAGTTGATACGGTATACAATGCACCGGTAGAATCGGCGCAAGCCAAGGTAGTTTTATTGGAAGAATTTACAGGAGTTACCTGTCCCAACTGTCCGCAAGCTCATCAGGCCATTGCCGGATTTCAGAGCCAATATCCCAATAGAGTGATAGCGGTAGGGTATTATGCTTTTGGTTTGGCACAAACCAAGCCGGTGAGCGGACTGACCATTCAGGATTTTAGAAATGATAAGGCTACAGAACTGGGCAATAACTTTTTCGGCGGTGTGCCCTTTCTGCCCAGTGGTACTGTGGATAGAGTAATGGATAATGAAGATTTCCTTTATCAGAGTAATAAATGGGGTGGGATTTTGACCTCTCGTTTGAATCAGACCTCGCCTGTGAATATGTACCTTGAGAGTTCCTATGATGCCGGCACACAAGAGGCTACTGCAGCGTTGAAGATTGCGTTTACAAAGGATTTGAACAGGAAAATCAGTCTTACAGTACTAGTCATCGAAAATGAGATAATTGATGCGCAGGAGTACGGACTGAGGATTGACACATTTTACAGGCATGTGCATGTAATGCGTGATATTATCACACCCAATACCGGAGCTGCAATTTTGGACAGTATCGAGCTAAAGACGGCCGGATTGGTATATGAGCGTAGTTTGAATTTCAAGATAGATCCTTCCTGGAAGGCTGAGAACTGCCAATTGGTGGCCTTTATTGCTGTAAATGAACCTGATTCCAAGGAAGTTTTACAAGCTACAGAAGTTAAATTGATTAATTAATCCGGTGAGTAAGGCGTAATATTTCAGATTCCAAACTGTATTTTTTTCATTTAGCATGTAATCTTTTTGGAAAATGAAAAAAAATATTACCTTTGCCATCCCAAATTAGAGAACATGCCTAAGGTGAAGACACATTCCCGTGCGAAGAAAACGTTCAGATTGACTGGTACGGGCAAGATTCGCAGAAATAAAGCTTTTAAAAGCCACCTGCTGACAAAGAAATCAAAGAAGCGCAAGCGTAACTTACGCAATTCAACGTTGGTTCACCCTACCAACGAGAATTTGGTAAAGCGCATGCTGGGGCTGAGATAATTAGCTTCGCAACTTATTTATAGTTTTTAATTAACGAATTGAATCATTAGTATATGCCACGTTCCGTGAATTCTGTTGCGTCTCACGCACGGAGAAAGAAAATACTGAAGCAGGCCAAAGGCTTTTACGGTAAGCGTAAAAATGTTTACACCGTAGCCAAGAATGTTGTTGAGAAAGGTCATACCTACCGGTATGTGGGTCGCAAGCTGAAAAAGCGCGATTATCGCAGCCTGTGGATCGTGAGGATTAATGCTGCTGTCCGTGAGGAAGGGCTGTCTTATTCTGCTTTCATGCATAAGCTGGCTAATAAAGGTATCGAGCTTAACAGGAAAGTATTGGCTGATCTGGCCATGAACGAACCTGAATCCTTCAAGAAATTAGTGGCTGAGGTAAAATAAGCCCGCCTAATTAATAGGATCAATATATTTTAATGAGAGCTACACGATAAATCGTGTAGCTCTCATTTGTATTCGATATGGTGTAGTCCCGTTAACTCGGTAAAATAGTAGCCGCATATTTCTTGTCGGGCGGTGCTTGTTAATGCTACATCTGCTCTGAACTTGAGTCGCAAGTTCGACACAACAACCAGCTACATTGCCTTTAATAATTCATCTCACATCATGCTTTTCGCACCCATAATTGGTCGCGAATGGTAGTCGGTCGGACAGCATGGAGGAATAAAAAAATCCCGGACATGGAGCCCGGGATTCGAAGTATTTGGGAGTTGACTTATTAATAGATTGTCATGCCGCTCACAGCGGGATGTACTTTGATGCCATCTGGTTCATTCACTACCGGAGAACATTCGATCAACCCGTTTACATTGTGTTTCCATATTACGGAACCGGATTTAGCATCCAGCGCATACAGAAACTTATCATAACTTCCGAAGTACAACTTGTTGTTGTAAACCAGCGGAGAAGACTTAATAAGCGCGTTGGTGCGGTATTTCCATTGAACCTTACCATCGATGATATGAATGGCGTACATCGTAAAATCATAACTGCCGACATAGATAATTTGCTCATGCGCATAAGGCGAAGAAATTATCCGGTCGCCGGTAGGGATTATCCATCTGGGCTGACCCGACGCTGAGTCGATACAATATAAATGATAATCATCACTACCGAAAATGACATTACCACCATAAGCGATAGGAGAACTTTGTATAGCGCCGGTAGTAGAATATTGCCATTCTACATTACCCGTACTGCTATTAAGTGCGAACAGGGTGCCACCCATGCTCGTAGCATATACAAAGGATCCTGTCCCGGTAGGAGCGGTTCTAAAAGAGTGCGTAGCGCCGGCGTCGTAAGACCACATACCGGTACCGTCGTACTTATTAACAGCATGAATGATACCATTAATGGTGCCGTAAACGACCATCTGATCCAAAATTTCCGGAGAGCCTCCGATAGCGCCACCAATGCCGGCCCGCCAAACAATATCCATTGAATTGATATTCAAAGCGTATAGGGTATCTCCCGAGCCGATGTAAACCAAATCGCCATCTGCTATCGGAGTAGAAAGCCCATAACCTGGAAGATGTATTTCGTCCAAAATCTTACCCCTGTCGGCATCAATCCGATAAAGGACGCTATTTTCAGCCGCTACAAACAGATAATTCTGATAAGCTAAAGGCGTTGTGGATACATTGCCGGCTATGTTACATTCCCATTTTTTCGCGCCATTTGACGGATTCAGGGCATATACAAATTGATTTTGGCTACTGATATAAATCGAAGGACTGAACTGCTCCGGGAGAGGATCATCCTTACTGAATTCGCTCTTGGTACAAGAAGTGAATGTGAAAGTCATGGCAGAAAATGCCACGAGCAAGTATTTCCAACAATGCTGCATATAGCCGTATTTCAAAAGTTAGCATCGCAATTTAAGTCATTTTAACAGACCTTACAAGCAGCTTTATAAAATTTGAATAGGAAAACGCAGATATAGGGTCAGACCTCAACACGTTAAGGGTTTATTAACTGTTTTTCGGAAAAATTAATAGGGGTTTGCCCTTATGTTTGCGTTTATACACTGAATGTTCATTAACCCAAAGGCTGATGAACGTCTTTTTTATTTGGATGAACAAGTATTTAAAAAATAAGTGGAATGGGAATTCTGAGCAGGCCAGTCAGAAGTAAAGAAGTACTTAAGAACGTTGGACGAGGCAGGAATACCATTATTCTGAAACGTATGTATCCCGTCCCTGGCACAGGGATGATGGAGTTTACGAAGCGGACTGTTGATGTTGTATTCTCAGCCCTGGCCGTCCTGTTTGTATTACCTATTATTACTCCTATCGTTTATATATTCTTAAAAATCTCATCTCCTGGTCCTTTATTTTTTGTTCAAGACAGGATTGGGAAGAACGGGCATGTATTCCGTTGTATTAAGTTCCGTACCATGCATGTAAATGAAGATGCAGACGTTCGTCAATGTTCTGATGACGATGAACGTATTTTCAAATTTGGTAAGTTTTTAAGATCCACTCACTTAGATGAATTGCCGCAGTTAATCAATGTATTAAGAGGCGATATGAGTTTAGTGGGCCCCCGACCACATATGGTGTATCATGACGAATTATTTGCTGCGATGGTTCCGGAATATATCCTTCGTCAGCAAGTTCGTCCCGGACTTACCGGCCTCGCTCAGGTACAAGGTTGTCACGGTCCGACTCCGGATATTGAAAGTATTCGCAGACGTACCCGTTACGACTTGCATTATGTCAGAAACGCCTCGCCTAAACTGGATACCGTTATCTTTTTCAAGACCATCGGACAGGTGATGCTGCGTTCAAAGTCGTAATTTTCTCAATCCATTATTACATATCAGGTTGTAGTCGCATTCGTGCGGAAACACTTTTTAAGTTTAACTTCGCTGTGTGATTTCCCCATCGTCCATACAGGAAGTATTAAACAGAAGCGATATTATTGAGATAGTCGGTCAGTTTGTGCGCCTCAAAAAAAGAGGAGCCAATTATATCGCCAATTGCCCATTTCACAATGAGAAGACTCCTTCTTTCTCAGTTTCTGCGTCTAAGGGTATCTACAAATGTTTTGGTTGCGGTAAAGGCGGGAACGTAGTCACCTTTATCCAAGACCACGAAAAGTTGACCTATCCGGAGGCTATACGTTGGCTTGCCGATTTCTATAAAATAGAATTAGAAGAGACCGAGCGTACGCCCGAACAGCTGCAACAGCAGCAAATTGAAGAGAGTATACGCATACTCAACGAATTTGCGGCAAGCTATTTCGAGCAGGCATTACGTACCGAAGAAGGGACAGCGATCGGTATGTCCTATTTCCGCCATCGGGGACTTAACATGCAGGTGATCGAAAAGTTTCGTCTGGGATACAGTCCGGAAACATGGGATGCCTTCTATCAGGAAGCTTTATCGCGTGGATACTCTAAAGAGGTTATGGAGCGAGCGGGGCTGATTAAGCAAAGAAATGGTCAATATTACGACTCCTACCGCGGTCGGGTGATCTTTCCGATTCAGAGCATGACCGGGAGGGTGCTGGGATTTGGAGCCCGTATTCTGAAATCTAACGATAAGGCACCTAAATATGTCAACTCCCCTGAGAATGAACTCTACAACAAAAGCCGCGTACTATATGGTTTATACCAGAGTAGACAGGCAATAGGGAAGCAGGATGAATGCTTTTTGGTCGAGGGTTATACCGATGTAATCTCCCTGCACCAAGGGGGAGTGGAAAACGTGGTGGCGAGTAGTGGGACTTCTTTGACAGAAGATCAGTTGCGCCTGATCGGTCAGTTGACCAAGAATCTGACCATCTTGTATGACGGGGATGCTGCCGGGGTGAATGCAGCCTTGAGAGGACTGGACATGGCGTTGGAGCGGAGTTTCAACGTCCAACTGGTACTGCTACCCGAAGGGGAAGATCCCGACAGTTTTATTCAGAAGATGGGGGCGGATCGTTTCCATGAATATGTAAAAAAGCATAAACAGGATGTTATTGGCTTCCGGTTGGAAGTGGGACTCAAAGATGTGGGTAATGACCCCATTAAGAAATCGAAGCTGGTAAATGAAATAGCTGAGAGCATATCCAGGATTAATAAGGCTGAAGATTTTGCACTGCAGGAGTATTTTATTCGGCAGGCCGTTGGGCGACTGGGTGTAGATGAGGGAGGATTTATCAATCTGGTCAATAAATTTATTCGGCAAAGGATAGATGATGATCAGAAAAAACGAAAGAAGTCAGAGGAGCCTATTCCCGAGATTATTGATCAGGAGCCCGATGATGTAAGGGAAGTGGTGACAGTAGCATCTTCACTGCAAGAACAACAAGAATGGGAAATGCTACGGGTGTTGATCGAATACGGTCATATGCCTTATGAGGGTTACGATCATGTCGCCGCCTATATTTTGGATTGTATTGAATCAAAACTGATCGAGACACCATTGATTCGATCCCTGTATGAGGAATATTTTAGTTACCTGGATCTTAATAATCGGGCGCCGGAAATCAATTATTTTACCCATCATACGGATTCTGTGGTGCGCCAGAAAATAGCGTCCTTGCTCCATACCCGAACAGATATTAGTCCGAAATGGAGTGAAAACTACGGCATCGAAATGTTTCACGAGGGGCATGCCTATATTTTTGAGGTAGAAAGTATGCGTACTTATTTCGAATTGAAAAAACTGAGCTTGCTTCAGGAAGAAATCATGAGTCGTTTGCAAACAGAGCGCGATGACCGTCAGGTAATTATTCTTCAGAGAAAATATCTGGAATTAAAACAAATTGAGGCGGCAGTTACTAAAAAGATGAATACAGTGGTTTGGAAACACCATTGATAATCAAATGCCGATAATTGGAGTTTACATGTCAAGAATACTGGCTTTAGATCTGGGTAAAAAGAGAACAGGAGTGGCAGCTACGGATCCATTGAGGATTATAGCTACGGCCTTGGATACTGTAGATACCAATGAGTTGATTGGCTACTTAAAGCAGTACATGAAACAAGAACCAGTGGGGCTTGTGTTGATTGGCTACCCTTTGAATTTTGATGAAACACCAACGGATGCGACCCCGCTCGTGGAGAAATTCGTGTCGAAGTTTAAGAATGTGTTTCCGGATATGCCAATAGAATTGATCGATGAGCGGATGACCTCGGTTATGGCTAGTCAGGCAATCATCGGGATGGGTTTAAAAAAGAAGGATCGCCAGCGAAAAGGACTAATAGATGAAGTCGCTGCGGTGATAATGCTGCAGGAGTATCTGGAACGTACTCATTGATTTCGTAACTTTGCAACTTAATTTCATTAATAAATATTTATATGGTATTACCTGTTGTTGCGTATGGACACCCTGTGCTCCGCAAAGAATGCGAGGATATTTCTCCTGACTATCCGGGTCTGGAGCAGCTGATTCGCGATATGTGGGAGACAATGTATCATAGCAATGGAGTAGGGATAGCAGCACCTCAGGTGAATCACCCTATTAGATTGTTTGTTGTGGACACTGTTCAGATAGTGGAAGGATTTGATGATGAGGATCGTGAAGAGTATCCCAATGAAAAGCCTATTAAACAGGTGTTTATTAATGCGCACAAGGTTTCAGAATCCGGTGAGCCTTGGGCATATAATGAGGGTTGTCTGAGTATTCCCAAAGTAAGAGAGGATATTCGTCGGCACGAGCGTGTGGTTTTGCGGTATATGGATGAAAATTTTCATGAGCACGAACAAGAGTTTGATGGAATCACCGCGAGGGTAATTCTACATGAATATGATCATATCGACGGAAAGTTGTTTATTGATTATCTGCCTCCTTTAAAGAAGCGTCTGATCCGCAAGAAGCTGGAGGATATCAGTGCAGGTAAGGTGCGGACAGATTACCGGATGTTGTTGCCAAAGTAAGGTGGGTACGTGGCGAGCAAAGTATGCCGGACCGCAATGAATATAGACTGAATGACATGAAATAGAAACGGGAGCATTATAGAATACTCCCGTTTTTTATTTTCCTAAATGGCTGTGAAGATTACATATACCCCAGAATTTTGAGCATGCTTTGGTAGCTTTGTTCTTTGGCGTACAGCCAATCGACCATCTGCCCATTCTTGTCAAAATCCACGATTACATGTTTGGGAGACGGAATCATACAGTGCTTGATCCCGCCGTAGCCGGCAATTTGGTCTTGATAGGCACCTGTGTGGAAGAAGCCGATATACAAAGGTTCTTCACCCTTTTCCCTTTCTGTCTTAGGTAAGAACACCGCGTTGATATGTTCTTCCGAAGTATAGAAATCATGACTATCGCAAGTCAGCCCACCGAGATAAACTTGTTGGTATTCTTTTTCCCATTTATTGATGGGTAATAGCAAAAACTTTTCTCCGATACCCCATGTATCGGGCAGGGTAGTAATGAAAGAGCTATCGATCATGTACCAGATTTCCCGGTCGTTTTGCATTTTTTCGCCGAGGATGCTGTAGATCACGGCTCCGCTTTCGCCTACAGTGAAAGAACCGAATTCGGTGTAGATATCCGGCACGTCCACCTTATTCTTCTTACAAACTTTTTTGATGGTGGCGACGATTTCGTTCACCATGTATTTGTAGTCGTAATCGAATCCGAGTGAATGCTTGATCGGGAATCCGCCGCCAATATTCAGCCCCTCGAGTTCGGGACAGATTTTTTTGAGTTGGCAATAAAGGTTGAGTACTTTGTTGAGCTCACTCCAGTAATAGATATCGTCTTTGATGCCCTTATTCATAAAGAAGTGGAGCATCTTCAGATTGAATTTTTCGTTTCCTTTAATTTTATCTACATAAAACTCTAGGATGTCTCTGCTTCGGATACCCAAGCGGGATGTATAGAAGTCGAAGGTTGGTTCTTCTTCGGCTGCAATTCTGATCCCGATGTTTACGGGTTCTTTAGCACGAATAGATTTCTTATAATCTTCGAATTCGGCTTTATTATCCAGAATCGGAATGACATTGCGGAAGCCCGAATTAATCAGCTGTGCAATGTTTTTGGTGTATTGGCGGGTTTTAAAACCATTGCAGATAATAAATGTATCCTTGGTGATTTTTTTCCGTTTATACAATTGTTTGATGATTTCCAGATCGTACGCAAATGAGGTTTCCAGATGAACTCCGTGCTTTAGTGTCTCTTCGACAATAAATGAGAAGTGCGAACTCTTGGTACAGTAGCAATAATAATAGTTGCCATCGTACCGATGTTTCTTGAATGCTTCCTGAAACATCTGCTTCGCCCGGTTTATCTGCATCCCGATTTTGGGTAGATATGTCAGCTTGAAAGGTGTCCCGTATTTGTCGATTAAATACTTGATATCAACTCCATTAAATTGAAGGTAGTTGTCCTTTACTTCAAAACCTTCCTGTGGAAAATGGAAGGTTTGTTGAACGAGATCGGTATATGTGTTGTTCATTTAGCTGAAAGGAGCTGGCTGTGATCAATAATTCCGTTTAGATTAGTAGGCAAAAATAGCTGAAAATTACCAATAAATACATGCTTTCTGACATAGGGACATGCTATTTTAAATTCTGTCAAATAGATTATTAATTAATTCGAATAGAATTGATCTCTAGTTTTATCATTGTTGAAACTGATATGCTGATTTGGGGTTTCTCTTCGAATGTGACCGATTCAGTTTGATATAAGGTTCCAACTTGAAAATTTTATCCACTTCGACTGCCGGTCAATTCTTTTATTATCCCAAACGCTCCTGATTTAAAATTTTAAGAGAAGGCATATTTAGGTTTTGGAACTTTATTAAAGATGAAATGTATAAAAAACAGAAAGTGGGTGGGAGACAGAAAATGGAAAATTCCGATTACTACAAAAAATAAAACGCCACGATTTGCAATAAATAGGGCGTTTTAAATTGTAGTCTAATTCAAAAATTACTAGTGGAGCCGGCGGGATTCGAACCCGCGTCCAAACATATGCCCGATAAGCTTTCTACATGTTTATTCCGGAATCGAATTTCAGGATCAGGCTAGAACCGGACAAACTTACCTGCTCCCTAAGCCGCTAAAATTTTCGTCATCGTATCGCGGCAATACGATGCTTATCCCATATTTTTTTTGAGTTAGGCGGCGGCAATAGTCATGGGCAACTATTTGCGGCGGCCAAAATGGGTGCGCTAATCACTGATTAGGCAGCCATGGCATACTGAGTATTGCCAATTATAGTTCGAATATTCAGATTTACGTGCTAATTATCCAACGCACGACATGCTTACTTACCCTGCCTTATGCTGTCAAAACCAGTCGGCCCCGGTTTTTGATGGCAAAGTGATTACCATTCAAAGATCTAAATGCAAAGTTAAGCTATAAATCAGCTTAAACATCGACGAATTTTTGATAATTCGTTGCGGTTTTGTGAAAAATCTTACTAAAGGTTTTTTAATCTGTAACAGTGAGATTGTCTGTTAAGATGGAAATTAATATTTTATTGGCTGAATTTAGTCACTATACTCCGTAATATTGCAACTATGAGATTGCCTTTCTTCCGCAGGAAGTATAGAAATATTGGGATCGCTCTTTCCGGTGGTGGAACGCGCTGTATCGGGCATATCGGCGTATTAAAGGCTTTGGAAGAATTCGGATTGAAGCCCACCATGCTCTCTGGCACCAGTGCGGGAGCAGTCGTAGCCGCATTTTATGCTGCGGGTTATACTCCCGATCAAATGATTGAAATAGTTTCGAATAATACTTTTTTCCCTCGATCGGCTATCCGGCTGAGGGTCTCCGGATTTTTTCATACTGATTTTCTCCTGAATTTGTTTCAACAACATTTTCCGGATGATGAAATTTCCAATTTAGATCTGCCTTTATATGTCGCAGCCACCGATCTGGGTGCGGGATCAATCCATTATTTTTCCGAGGGCTCAGTTTGCACAGCGCTGTTGGCATCTGTAAGTATTCCTTTCGTTTTCCCTACTATGACTGACGGGGAAAATTTTTATCTCGACGGGGGAATCCTCAATAATATGCCTATTGAGCCACTAAAAGGAAAATGTGATTTTCTGATTGGCGCTCATATGAATGCTGCAAGTTGGATCGAGGCTGGCAGACTAAGTCCCAGAAAGCTTTTCGACCGGGTCGTTCACCTCGCCATCGGAAGTCATGTTTATGGAAAATCCGATCTCTGCGATCTGTTTGTCGATCCTCCGGATATGACCCGATTTAGCATGTTCGATAAGACAGCCTACAAGGAAATTTTTGATTACACCTATGAATACACGGTAAACCTGCTCGAAGAACGGGGATTTAAACGGAAATAACATTCCAATAGAAGCTGCCATTCGTTCCGGTGAAAGTATTTATCTTGCGCTCATGAAAATCGCGCTAATAGGCTACGGTAAAATGGGGCATGAAATAGAACAAATCGCCCTGGAGCGAGGTCATGAAGTACCTCTGAAAATAAACACCGGTAATCAGGAATTATTTACTGCAGAAAACTTGCGGCAGTGTGATGTGGTGATTGAATTTACCCGTCCGGAAAGTGCTGTAGCAAATGTATTGAAATGCTTGCAATCGGGTACGCCAACAGTGAGTGGAACTACCGGATGGAATGATCAATTGGAACTTGCCCGATCCGCAGCGAAAGAGGCAGACACAGCCTTTTTACATGCATCCAATTTCAGTGTTGGGGTCAACATATTTTTTGAAATCAATAAGGTACTGGCCAGATTGATGAATGATCAACCCGAATATGATCTATTGCTAGAGGAGACTCACCATACTCAAAAGAAAGATGCTCCCAGCGGTACCGCTATTACATTAGCAGAACAAGTTCTGGGCGAATTAAATAGAAAGACAGAGTGGAAAGAGGGTGAAGGGCAACCCGAACCTCATGTGCTTCCCATCATTGCTCATCGGATCGAAGATGTACCGGGTACCCATCTGATTAAATATCACTCTGCCATCGATGATATCGAAATAAAGCATACCGCCCACAGTCGTAAGGGCTTTGCCTTAGGGGCTGTGGTGGCAGCTGAGTTTATAGCCGGTAAAAAGGGCATTTTTACTATGAAGGATGTGCTGGGGATAAAGGCTGACTAATTCTAATGCACTAATAAAAAGAGGCTGTCTGTTGAAGGCAGCCTCTTTCGATTTGGACTTAATTTATTCTATTTCAGATGCAAGTCGAAATAGTCGGATATTTTCTGCATCAGATGCACGCGGTCTTTTCCTCTTACATTATGCTGATGACCCGGATAGACGAAATAATCAACCTGTACACCGGCGTCGATAAATTTCTTTAACAAGGAAATTGAGTGTTGCCAAACTACTACATCGTCATCGGTGCCGTGGATGAGCAATAACTTTCCTTCTAATTTTTCTGCTTTATCACCTAAGGCTGAATTCGTATAGCCTTCTTCATTATTTTGGGGTTGTCCCATGTAACGTTCAGTGTACATCACTTCGTACATTCTCCAATCCGTTACGGGTCCGCCCGCAACTGCTGCTTTAAATACACCGGGATGACGAAGCATCATGCTGGTCGACATAAACCCGCCGAAGCTCCATCCGAAAATTCCCATTCTGGAGGTGTCTGCATATCCCAATGAAGCAAGATAGGAGACACCCAACAGCTGATCCGAAAGTTCTACTGTGCCCAGTTGACGGTGAACTGCTTGTTCAAAAGCCAAACCCCTGTTCGCACTACCACGGCCATCCATGCTGAACACTAAATACCCTTTCTGAGCCATATAGTCGTACCATAAATTGCCACTCGCCGGATATTGGTTTTTGACCAACTGCAAATGCGGTCCGTTGTACAGATACACGATCACCGGATATTTTTTCGTGCTGTCGAAATCAATCGGCAAAATCAGTTTGCCATATAATTCCGTACTGTCAGCGGTAAATAACCTGATATTTCTGACTTCCGGTCGAACATAAGTAGCCAGCGGGTCAGAAGATTCCAGTAGCATCCTTGATTGTTTTCCATCCACTGTACGCACTATGGTATTTCTGGGTGTTTTGCTGTTGCTATAAACATCTAGCAAGTACTTCCCGTCTGTAGAGCTAATTAAATTATGGACTCCGGGTTCCTTGTCCAATCGTCTCTTTTTCCCATTATTCCAGTTAACCGCATAACTGTGTTTTTCCAGTGGTGAATCCTCGGAAGAAGTATATATGACCTCCTTGTTTTTTGAATTAAATCCAATCAATTCGTTGACAATCCATTTGCCGGAAGTGAGCTGCCTTACCAATGTGCCATCGGTTTTGTATAGATACAAATGCATATACCCGTCTCTCTGGCTCCACCAAATAAATTGATCGTTGCTTTCCGGTAAGAAACTCAGCGCATGCTGCGGTTCTACATATTTCATATCTGTTTCTTCGAATAAGGTGTGCACAAATTTTCCAGTGCTTGCATCATATTGGTTTAGCTTCAGATGGTTTTGTGCACGATTTAGAACACCAATAAAAAGGTATTTCTCATCAGGGCTCCAGCTCACACATGTAAGGTATTGATCTTTTGGCTCGCCGGTTTGGATAGCTGTTGTAGCACCTGTGGAAGGATTGAATACATGCAGCGTTACCTGGTGCGAAGTGTCACCGGCCATAGGGTAGCGAATGGAGTTATTTTGCGCCGGCATGCTATTCCAGTTGATCACCGGATATTCCTTCACCATTGTTTGGTCCATTCTGTAATAGGCCAAAAGGTTGCCCTTTGGTGAAAAGAAAATTCCCCGGTCGATACCAAATTCGTCACGATGCACTGATTGGCCGTTGATGATGTCTTTATTATCATCGTTGGTAACCGCCCTGGTTGTGCCGTCTTCGCCCAAAATCCACAAATTGTTCTCAATGGTATAAGCAAACTTTTTACCATTGGGGTCGACGGTGAGATTACTGGATTGCTTGGGAATGGTAAGTTGCTTTTTTACTTCAATCGATTTTGGATGAACCGATAGGATGTACAGATTATTGTTGTTGCGAAAATAGGCTTCGGTATTACTGGTCCAGACTATTGTCGGGAATCTCTTCAGGGTATCGTCATTGTTTAATAGAGTATTCAATTGCGACAGAGGGAGCAATGTATCGAAGCGATTGTCCACAGCATGATAGCGCACCCATTTATCTTCACTCGTGAAGTAAAGATGAGCAGTGTTGGGTTGCCAACTGGTATTTCGCAATGACTGCGGTGCAAGAGTCGAATAGAGTCCGTTGGTTGCCTCAGCAATAGTTAACTGCTGCGCCCTTGGTGTCAGGAATGTGGCGAGAACCAGGGCCAGAGTGGGGAAGAATGATTTCATAAATTTGGAATGATGGGTACAAACTTAATATAATCGCCGAATATTGCTCCGGAGGATAGAGTTCGCAGATTAGCTGCTTTTGCCCGTTATAGATGATTAACTTTGGTTGGTCGACGGTAATATGGAGCATTCGTGGCTATCTTTTTGTATCTGAGATAACGGTAGGGACGGTGTATAGGAATTCTTTTTTTAACAGCTTAATGAAAAGAAATGTTTTGGCGACTTCTGGTATTGTTGCTATTGGTTAATATGTTGGCAAGCGGACAGTATGCCTTTGAACATTTCAATAGCGAGGTGGTTTGGCGTTCCATACAGATCGACAAAGGGAAAGCTGCACCCAATATACACCCCGGAGATACTTGTTTTATAATGGCGAGTGTTCGTGTGTCCGCTGAGGGAGAATTAAGGTTTATGACCGAGGAGGCACAAAATGATAGTCTGATTTATCTTTTCGTTTATTTTCGGAATGGCCATTGGCGATTGAGGCAGACCCCGGGATTGCAAGAAGCGGTCGAACTCCTGCCGGATAGAAATAAAGACTGGGTAGTTTTTGCTGAAGGGATGGGTAAGGTGTTTCCTTCCAATATCGATCGGGCTATGAGGCTGGCAACTCAGTACGGTGTGAATGTGTTGATGTTTGATTATCCCAGTATTCGCTCGGATCTCAAAGCGTATAAGAACTATCGATTTGCCTGGAGGCAATCTAAATCAGTTCATTCCCGTTACCTTGATTTAATGGATACTATCTCTCGGCTCCGGCAACTCCATAAAATGGGCACAGGTGCCCTTTCTTTGTTCTTTCATAGTATGGGCAACAATATTATCAGGGAGTTGAGCCTGGCAGGGAAATTGGATCCACTAAATAATGTCGTATGGGTAGACAATTTGATCCTGAACGCGCCTTGTGTGCCGCGTCGCCAGCATCGGAAATGGATCGATCGTATCAAATTTGCAGACCGCATCTATCTGCACTATAATCCACAGGATGAGGCTTTGAAATGGGCAAGGTTGGCCGGGTTTCGTAATATCCTCGGAGAGCGAATCAAAGGGCCTGTAAGTGAGCAGTTAATTTGTATCAATTTCAATACATTGACCGGCAGCGGACACAGTAATTTTCTGGATTTTAGCCCAAGACATCCGATAAATACCGCTGCTATACGGCATTATTCTAGTTTATTTCACGGGGATTCTGTGTTATTGAGTGATGGCAGTTATTACAAGCCTACCGATTATCGTGGTGTTGGCTGGGATATCATTGCAATAGATTAAGCTAGCCTATACCGGGGAAGGTCGGAATAAATCGATTGGATAGTATCCGTTAGAGGTGAAGATTTCGTTTGGCCAGTACTGCTGCAACGTCTTCAGGTGTGTCGATGCACAGACTCTCGTGGTTGGTGATCGCGCATTGGATGGAATATCCATTCTCCAACCATCTTAATTGCTCCAATGATTCTGTATGTTCGAGGGAGGAAACCTGGAGTTTTGTAATTTCTTTTAAGATATCAGTGCGGTACGCGTAGATACCGATGTGTTGATAATAGTTGTGTTCACGGACCCACTCTTCAATTGGCAGGTTCTTCAAGAATGGAATGGCTGCTCTACTAAAATAAAGCGCTTCTTTTTTAGTATTCATCACCACTTTCACCTTGTTGGGGTTGGTGAGCACTTCGGTATCATTGACTGGCATTACTAAGGTTGCCAGTTGCGCATTATGGTGTTTGAGTACGGAAGCCAGGAGGTCGATTTGCTCCGGTTCTATAAAAGGTTCATCGCCCTGAATATTGATCACATAGTGGAAAGATTCTTCCTGCTGTAGAAAAGCGTCGAGGCATCGGTCGGTTCCACTTGGATGATGGTTGGCGGTCATCACTACATTGCCTCCAAAGGAGAGCACCTCGTCCCTGATTCTTTCATCATCGGTGGCGACTACAACTTTTTGAAGCCGTTTGCACTGAATGGCTTGTTCGTATACTCTCCGAATCATGGTTTTCCCCGCAAGATCGATGAGCGGCTTTCCGGGGAATCTGGTGGATGCGTATCTGGCAGGTATAATTCCCAGGATCATGATGGAAAATTAGGGGTGATTGTATCGCTTTCCGTTCTGGAATAGTAGGCGACACTCAGATGATTTCTCTGTTCTAAATAATGTTGATAGGTTTCAGAGAACTGCACTCGATTGCTGATGGTTTCGGAGTACATTCCACTAATTCCCATTAATAATTCCGTACATTCTCTAACTGCATGACTCGCTCCGTCAGCATTCGTAAGATAATCGGCCAAACTATGCTCAATGGCATATTGAGATAGTAGTGGCGTACTTTCTCTGCACACCATCATTCTGAGTCCGCAACCGGACGCAATTGCAAAATCCAGTACGTCATCAAAGAAAAATGCGACCTCTTCAGGATCGATATGATGCGTAAGGCACAAATGCGCTAAAGCAGTTGCTTTATTTCGGATGCCAAAATATACTGCATCAAAATGCTCCCTTTCCGCTAAGGTGAAAGCCGCCTGATTTTTTTCACCTGAGATAATAGCTGTAATGGGGAGTTCTCCACTGCGGAGAAAATGGTTAAAGCGAAGTAGATTGGTACCCATAGAATCTACTTCGCTAAAACGACTGGATCCTTTTTCATCTTTCATGCCGTCGTTGAACACACCATCCCAATCGAAGACAAAGGCCTTGACTCCTGAAAGTTTTTCTCTCAGGAGTTCAGGGGTAGTCTGAAACTGCCCCTTAAATTGTTCGATTATTTTGTTCAACGCGCCGGCCATTTTATTACATGTCTTTCAGATCCTGAATATCTAGCATACCTGTCGGCTTACCGTTTTCAGTGATCAACAAGGTATCTACATTGGTTTTCTTAAACATCATCGCTGCATCGTTGAGTAAAGCATCTGCATCGATACTTATCGGAGCATTATAGTTCAGATCTGCCAATGTTTTATCCAGCATATGATGTCCTTCGTTTTGGAGCAACCTACGGATATCGCCATCTGTAAATACACCTCTAACAGAACCATCTTCATTCACTACGGTAACGGCACCGAAACCGAATTCGGTCATTTTAACGATAGCGTCTTTCAAGGCTGTATTAGCCACAACTATCGGATTGATTCCGTTCCATGCTTCTCTAACTTTTACAGTCATCAGGCGGGTATCTCTGAAAAACTGTTCGGTACCTACGGAGGTGAAATTGTTATCAGTGAGAGCTTTCAATACTTTCAAAGGTACGGTGATCGTATGCACCCCAACATTGATAGCGTTACGTACATGCTCAGAGTGTCTTACGGAACTGAACATGATT
>CAZWPF010000032.1:0-28623 GCA_964636205.1 uncultured Chitinophagaceae bacterium
CGATCATTACATTCCGCGTCTACATGCCTGTGGCAAAATGGAAAGCGCGGTATTAGGTATAAGTCCTTTAATCCCAATTTTTTCTACTTGACGCATCAATAGCTTCAGCGCCTGAGTGGCAAGTAAGTGACCTAGCGGCTAATCCTCTATCGACAGGGGCAGCAGGAAAGCGGCAGCTATGCTTCGCCCTTTAATCATTTGTTTGAGATACCTGGAGCGAATGTAATAGAGTTAAAGATTTATTCACTACGAAAAGCACAAAGCCATTTAAGAAAGGCGAAAATTCGGGTTCTGTGAAAAATCTAGATAGAGATCCTTTCACCAGAAATATGCATTCGAAAAATGAATTTTAGGACAAGTAACGAAGTGCAGATTACTTCTTCAACCGCGTATAAATAATCAAATCCGTTCCCGGAATCTTAGATATGCCGGCCTGGCGCAACATAGTCACCAACTGCCCACGATGATAGGTGGCATGATTGAAAACATGTTGTAAAATGCTGTAAACCGGGTGTTTGAACGATTCCTTCTTTGTATTGTAATAGTGGAGAACGTGTTCCATGCTATGATCATTGTATTGGCGCTCGACAAACTGGAATAAGGCATTGGAAGTCTTTTCCCATTCGGCACAAGCTTCTTCCATACTGCCTTTGAACACATCTGCGATCCAAATAGGATGCTCGGCAAGTTGTAATCGCTGCAGCCAAATGTATTCGGCACTCCACATGTGAAACATAGTGGATCGAATCGTAGGGAAACTGCTGTTAATTTCTTTATCCAAGGTAGCATCATCCAAGCCGTTGAGCACTTCGATAAACTGTTTATTGGCCCATATATTATATCGAGCCATTTGAAGCAGTGATTCCTTCATGGTAACTTGTAACTTTGTGTTCAAAATTAACTAAAATACACACCAGTTTCATGAATACAGTATATGTTATAGATGCAGTCCGTACCCCCATCGGTAAATACGGAGGGAGTCTTGCCTCGGTTAGACCCGATGATATGTTGGCTCATGTTATTAAATCGCTGATTGCTCGCAATCCGGAGATTGATGTTAATGAAATAGAAGATGTGATCGCTGGGGCCGCCAACCAAGCCGGTGAGGATAACAGAGACGTGGCAAGAATGGCCGTGTTGCTGGCAGGCTTGCCTGTTTCCGTAGGCGGTAATACCGTCAATCGTTTGTGTGCATCCGGCCTGCAGGCAATTATGGATGCATCTAGAGCTATTATGTGCGGTGATGGAGATATTTATATTGCCGGAGGTGTAGAAAGTATGAGCCGTGCTCCTTTTGTAATGGCTAAGGCAGAATCTGCGTTTTCACGCTCCGCCGCTATCTATGACACTACCATCGGTTGGCGTTTTGTCAATGAGAAATTAAGTGCATTGCACCATCCTTATAGTATGGGTGAAACCGCAGAGAATGTTGCAGAGCGATGGAAAATTTCTCGTGCGGATCAGGATCAGTTTGCCTTTTTGAGTCAGGAAAAATATGCCGCTGCCGCCGCTGCAGGTAAATTTGCCGATGAAATTACGCCGGTGACTGTGGAATTGGGTAGAGGAAAAACCGCTGAGGTAGCAGTAGATGAGCACCCGAGACAATCACCTTTAGATAAATTAGCTTCATTAAAACCTGCGTTTAAAAAAGATGGTACGGTTACAGCTGCTAACTCGAGCGGTGTAAACGACGGAGCTGCCGCTATGTTGCTGGTTTCCGGCAGAGTGGTGGAAAGACTCGGTTTAAAGCCTTTGGCTAAAATCAAATCGATGGCGATAGCAGGAGTTGATCCGGCTATTATGGGTATCGGACCGGTGCCGGCTACACAAAAAGCATTGAAAAGAGCGGATTTGAGAGTGGAGGATTTGGACTTGATAGAACTGAATGAGGCGTTTGCCGCGCAGAGCATCGCCTGCATACGTGACTTAGGTTTGGATGAAACCAAAGTGAATGTTAATGGAGGTGCGATCGCTTTGGGACATCCACTCGGCTGCAGCGGGGTCAGGATATCAACCACCTTACTTCATGAGATGAAGCGCCGGAAGGCGAGGTTCGGACTAGCGACCATGTGTATTGGAGTTGGTCAGGGAGCCGCCATTATTTACGAAGGCGTTTAATGAATTAATAGCGAACAAATGAGAGATAATGGGACTGAAGCGAAAGTGAAGCCCTATTATCTCAACATCCGGATAAAAACTTTTTGAAATGAGCTGTACACACCATCAATCTATTGACATCCATACCCATATCATGCCGGAGCATATTCCGAACTGGTTTCAAAAGTTCGGCTATGGTGAATTTATCCATTTGGAACACCATAAGCCTTGCTGTGCCCGAATGATCAAGGGTGACAAGGTGTTCAGAGAGGTGGAGCAAAATTGCTGGGATCCTCATACCAGAATGAAGGAAATGGATATGACAGCTGTGGGAAAGCAGGTGTTGTCCACAATTCCGGTTTTGTTTAATTATTGGGCGAAACCCGAACATGGCTACGAAACAGCACGTTTCTTCAACGACCATATTGCCCAATGTGTTGACTTACATCCCGATCGTTTTATAGGGATTGGAACCGTTCCATTGCAGGATATAGACCTGTCCATTAAGGAAATGGAACGTTGTGTGAAGGAGCTGAAAATGCCGGGTTTGGAGATCGGTTCGAATATCAATGGAGTCAATCTGAGTGACGAAAGATTTCACCCCTTTTGGGAGGCTGCCCAAGAAGTAGGTTGTAGCTTTTTTGTACACCCCTGGGAAATGATGGGCGAAAAGGATATGCAAAAATACTGGTTGCCTTGGTTGGTAGGTATGCCGGCAGAAACAGCAAGAGCAATCAGTTCGATGATCTTTGGTGGGGTTTTTGAAAAGTTCCCCCGACTTAGGGTGGCCTTTGCGCATGGGGGCGGTAGCTTTCCATTCACCATCGGTAGGATTGAACATGGTTTTAATGTCAGACCGGATTTGTGTGCCATTGATAACAAGGTGAACCCTCGTGATTATATTGGTCGGTTTTGGATTGATGCATTGGTACATGACCCTGCTGCAATGCGTTATATAGTTGATATTATGGGCGCGGATAAAATTTGTATGGGTAGTGATTATCCTTTCCCTTTAGGAGAACATGAACCGGGAAAGTTGATTCGCGAAATGAATTTCAGCGAGGAAATAAAACAGCAATTGCTTTATGAAAACGCGATGAAATGGTTGGGAATGGAATAAGATTGATAGAAAAAGGCGGGATTTTCCCGCCTTTTTGATTTACCCACTGCAAATATCGATGTTTCGCTACGATAGAGCGATTTAGTCGGAAGTCATAATAAACGTTGGCAGCAACAGTGTATCAGACTCAATTTTGATTTCTTTTTTTTGAGGATGCATGCCTACCATGTCGACCACTAATTCATAGCTTTGATCTTTTGGTGCCTCAATTGCAAAATGACCTTCCGCATCGGTTAGTTTTCGATGTACGACCGCGCCGTCTTCAGTGGAACGAACCAGAACTTGAGCTCCGGGCATTGTCATTCCAAAGTCGTCAATCACCTGACCAGTAATAATTCCGGCTCTGGGTTCGGCGGAAACATGCAAATTGAGCATCACAGATAGCGAAAGAAACAGGATCTTTTTCATAGCAGTATGTTTATACTGCAAATGTATAAGGTCACTCATTTTCAGACTCCCCCCGTTTTGGGGGATTTGATTTAAACAGGTCCGAAAACCGGGGGATGAAGCGGGGGATTTTTTCTATTGCATCCAGAAGTAAATATTGCTAGAGCAAAAAAGAAACTGACTAAAGATCTATTGGATTCTTCAGTCAGTCCCTTTTTATTTTACACCCTATAGGCTCTTTAAGAAAGCATGTCACCATATTCACAATTCAAAATGCTCATTGTGTCGATGATTAGGATCTAGAGAGTTGGCTTCGTTAGTTTAGGCGTTACCGGTACCCGCGCGCCTTTTCTCCTCCTCCGCTCCTCCTTGTCTTTGTCTTATTGGCCCGTTGTTCTTATTGCCAAAGCGATAAATGAAGGAGATAGTTGCTTGTCTGGTATCTCTTTTGGCAATGAAGTCTTCTTCGTAACCGGTAAATGTTGATGTAGCACGCGGGTAATTTCTCCAAAAGATGTCTTGAACATTGATCCGAATGGTGGCTTGTTTGTCAAATAAATGGCGTTGAATCCCTGCATTGAGTGCCCATACTGGTTGGACATCCATAAACCCATAAATTTGTCTCGCCTGATATTGACAGGATAACTCTGCTGAAAACCCTGCAGGCAATAGAAAAGTGTTGTTCGTGTTGATTTCGAATGTAGGCTTTCCATTGCTCAATGATGTATTGGCAACTTCTCCTTCGTAAAACGCATAGTAGGCATTATACCCGGTAACGTTGTTCCACCATTTATTAATGCGCAATGAATAGGAGCCGCTGAGGCCGACAAAAGACATCCGACGCAGGTTTTTATTTGTCTGAACGGTAACAGAGTCTTCGTTCTCGCTGGGTTGTAATATTTCAATGATTACATTGTCTGTAAGGCTATAGTTAACGCTGGTGATAAATTTCTGATTGAAAGTGTGCGATAGCTCAGCAACGTAAGAGGAGGCCGGTGTTAGATGCGGATTGCCTTCTCTGTAAGTGGTCTTATCTACAAAGTATTTAAACGGATTGAGTTGTTGATAATTGGGGCGCTCAATTCTTCTGCTTAAAGTAATCCCCAGATCGTGTTGCTCGTTGATGTGCCTTAACACTGCAAGTGAAGGGAATAATTGTAGATAGCTAGTGTCGTATTGATGACCGGTGGTTTTTTGATTCCAATTCGCATTTGTTTGCTCAGCTCGGAGGCCTAGCTGAAGTCCCCAATTTTTATTGTTGCGCTGAAGATTTATATAAGCAGCACTAATGTTTTCCTGGTAAACAAAATGATTGCTCCTTTTTGTATCGAGCTCATAGGATTCTTCAATCATTTCATAGAACAACGGTTTATTGTCTGCAGTGACATAGCTTGTTTTGAGGCCGGTTTCCATGCGGTAACCTCTAGGCAAATTTGTATTATAAGCAGCTCGGAAAGAGTGAATTTTGGTGAACCCCTCATTATTACTTTTTAGTAGATAATCCGGCAGGTATTTTCTTCCTGCAGGTGTGGTGTAGGTAGTTGTGAAATGCTGACTGCTTTTTTGATCGAAACCCGCATAGTCGATATCTGCGGTTAATTCTGAGCCCTTGTCGTTTAATGTATGACGTGTAAATGCGTTAATCGCAGTGTTGAGATGGTGATTATTGTGGTTACCCTTAGTATTAAAATGATAGAGTAGTTCATTAGACGCTCCTAGTGCGCTAGAATTGTTATTTACGATGGGGTTGAAGTCGTTTGTTGTTGCGCTCATGCTGAGGCCGGTTGTAGTTTTGGTAGATAACTGATAATCCATACCGAAGGATCCGGTATGTGATATATAGTCTACAAGAGAATAGTTATTCTGGTCGTATCTGAAAAGTTGTTTGCCTGTGGTCGTATCATAAAAGCGTCGGTCCAACTTCAAGTTGTTAAAGAAATATCTGTAGCCATAGTTGTAATTGGCATAGATATTTACTTTGTTATTGCGATAGTTTAGATTGGCTCCTGCATTGCCTTTTGGATACACTCCTTGTGCGTAAGAGATGTTTACTGTGCCGTTGATACCAGACCGCTGCTCCTTTTTTGTTCGGATATTTATAATGCCTGCAGTACCTGCTGCATCATATCGGGCACCGGGATTGCTGATGATTTCAATTTTTTCCACCGATGATGAGGGCATGTTTTTAAGGAGATCTGCTAATTCAGATCCGGAAGCAGGCAGGAGTTTCCCATCGACCATTACCGAGACCCCTGATCTTCCTTTTAGACTGATCTGATCATTTTGATCCACCTGAACGCCCGGAGATCTTCCGAGAATTTCAAGCACAGAGGATCCTGAATTGACAATGCTGTTTTCGACATTCAACACAATCTTATCTGCCTGTACATTTATTGTAGATTTTTGTGCTTTCACTGTCACTTCTTCCAGCTGTACTTTCGCGGGAGACATAACGATTATTGGTAGCACCAGGGTGTCTTCAGATAAATTTAATTCTTGTTTGTGTTGGGCAAATCCGGTCATTGTCACGGAAACTTCGTAACGCCGGGTTGAAGGCAATTCTATTTCGAAGTTGCCATCTAAATCGGTGAACTTCATGTTGACCAATGCTCCTTCTTCGATCGAATGTATCGAAATGCATGCCCCGGGAAGACTCATTCCAAAGTCGTCTAATATCCGGCCTCTAACAATACCCGAGGTTGAAGTGGGAGCAGCGATGACAAAAGAGTGCGCAAGAAGTACGGTCAGTGCGAGAAAAATAAAGCGTTTCATAACCCGGTGTGTTTGTTGATGTAAAAGTATTTTTGGCCTTTATTAATCATTCCCCCCGGAACGGGGGATTTGGCGGGAAAGCGCTTAAAATCCGGGGGAGGAAGCGGGGGATTTTTATTTAGCGAATGTCGGGGAGACTATTTTTAGGGATTAAAATATAACTTCACTTCGGTGAGATGAATTAACATGAGGAATCGATTTTTTACTTGCTATAGTTTGATAGGCGTTTTCGTTCTATCCCTATACTTTTTTGGGAAAGCAAACGCCCAAAGAATTCCTTTTTACAATCTGAATATAGAGGATGGTTTGATTCAATCCCAACCGGATTGTATCGTACAAGACAAGTACGGACATTTATGGATTGGTACCCTGGGAGGCTTGTCGAGATACGACGGCAGGAGTTTTACCAATTTTACTATACGAGATGGTTTAAGTAGCAATGCTATCCGCGCATTAGCCACAGATGAATCAGGATATTTATGGATAGGCTCTCCCGCCGGCGTTACCCGATTCTCGGGACAGGAACTCCGTCATTTCACATTTTCTACCTCTGATAATCCGGGAGCTAATAATGTTACAGTAATCCGAGTGGGGACAGACGGCACAGCTTGGTGTATTGCAGGGGGAAAGGTGTATGCCATCAAAGATGGCAAAAGCGCCGCTTTCAATATGCCCGATAGTTTCTTGTTCACGTCTCTGATGCCGGAGGATGGCGGGCTTTGGCTTGCTACAACATCCGGACAGATATTGTGGGTGGAAAAGGAAGTAAAGAAATCATTGACATTACCAGCGAAGAATGGACGTATTCCTAGTATTTCCCGGTTGTACAAGGATCGCCGCGGGAGAATTTGGGTCCTTACAACAGCCGGATTGTTTTATATCGATCGCGATAAACTGGTAGAGCATAAGGTTGGTGGAAGAACATTAGATGCCTCACTGTGGAGCATGACAGAAGACGATCGTAATTATTATTGGGTGGGCACTAGTAGCGGCGTTTTGCGGTTCAGAGATTCCTCCATTCAGCTTTACAACAAGTGGAATGGATTGAGCAATAATCATTTTCATGATTTATTTACCGATATAGAAGGGAACATCTGGATGGCTTCAGACGGACAAGGTATATTTCGATTTTCAGGAGCATTGTTTTCGGGGCTCGATGAAAGCATGGGGATTCCCAGCGCCCAGATTACCGGAGTTACAGCCGATAAATCAGGTAAAGTTTACTTAGGTACCTATGATGCTGGTTTATTTGAATACCAGAACGGAACAATAAAGGCAATTGAACTGCCCCATGGATTGAGAGTTTCTATTACCACGCTGGCAACAAGAAAAGGTAGTGAGATTTGGATTGGTACCAGAGGCGGCGGGTTGTGGCGGTATGATTCACGTGGGATGAAGCCGGTTGCACTGCCAGGATATAGTCCTGTCAGCGGTTCTGTAATATCCCTTTATGCTGATGACAAAGATCGCCTCTGGGTGGGGTACGGCAATAGCGCCGCAATATTCGAGGGTGACACATTCCGGCAACTTCCTTTGCAAATGCTTTCTGCGAAGTCTTTCATGCCAATAGGGGAGGACAGTATGCTAATTGCCACCAGCTCCGGAATTAAATTATACACACCCACAGGACTTTATCCCTTTATTACCAGCACTGCTGTTGATGATGCCTCGCCACAATGCTTTACAATCAGAGATCGTGAGCTATGGATAGGTACCAGTGACAATGGTATTATCACTTATGATATGGACACCAGGGAGGTCACAACTTATGATCAAACCAACGGATTGAAGTCAGATTTCATTTACAATATCATTACTGATGATGAGGGAGATGTGTGGGCGGGGACAGGTTTTGGTATTCATCGGATTAGCTTTAAGGATAGCCAACCGGTAATATATTTCTATGGAAAGGAACAGGGTGTTACAGGGATGGAAAGTAATCACAACGCTGTGCATAAGATGCCTGATGGAAGTATATGGTTTGGGACGACAAACGGAGCATTACATTATAATCCCGTCTCTAAACTGACCTATGCCCGGCCGGTAAGTATCGTGATGCAGTCCGTAAAAGTTTTCGGTGAGCAGATAAATAATCAGAATTTTTATGATAGTACCGATGAATGGTATCCTGTTCCGTACGGACTCCGACTGCCTTATCGACAAAATAATATCAGCTTTAATTTTCACGCTATTTCTTTGAGCGGACATGGAAAGCTGCGGTATCGGTATATCATGAACGGACTGGATGCGCCTTGGTCGAATTGGTCGCCCGTGTCTTCTGTCACTTATTCTGCATTGCCACCCGGCAAATACGATTTTGTAGTCCAGTGCAAAGCCGGAAGTGATGATATTATCCGAGAACTGCATTATTCTTTCGAAATTATTGCCCCGTTTCATAAAACCAATTTGTTTACCTTATTGGTGTTGGGCGGCTTTATGTTGCTGGGGATTACAGTACAGTACATCGTAAATAAGCGCAAGCAAAACCGCCAGAAGTTGCTGGCGAAGTTGAGGAATGAAGAACAAGAGAAAGTGAGGGAAAGGACAGCCGAGGATTTTCATGATGAGGTCGGTAATAAACTCACTAGGATCAATGTGTTGGCAAATATTTTAAAAGCCCGGTTAGAGCAGCCGCCGCAAGATGTCATCCGAATTATCGACCAGATACAAGATAATACCGGTCAGTTGTATAGTGGAACAAGAGATATTCTTTGGTCCTTACAGCCTTCGAATGATAATCTATATGAAATACTGAGTAGAATCAGAAATGTGGGGGTCGAGCTGTTTCAGGATACAGAAATCGAATTCACTACTTCCGGTTTGGATGAGCGATCCAGACAATATCGGTTACCACTAGATGTAAGTCGGAATTTGATCATGATCTTTAAAGAGGCATTGAATAATTGCTTGAAATACGCGGAAGCAACCGTGGTGCATTTGGAATTTTTGCTCATAGAAGATGATGTGTTGCAGTTGAAATTGGTGGATAACGGAAAAGGATTTGAGGAGCAGAATGTACGAAAGGGACATGGTATTACGAATATGAACGTAAGAGCGACCCGGATAAGGGGGCGGTTGTTAATTGATGCTCGTCCGGGTATAGGCACTACCATTAGTTTGACATTTAGACTGCCTGTCGAGAAAAAATACCGCAGTTGGTGGGATAGAAAATCGGGAAAGGATCCCGAACTTTAACCAATCATATTTTACTAGGGCATGAATAGAAATCTGAATATTCGCGTTACTATCATCGAGGATGATGAAACGATCAGAGACGGATACGCATATCTGATTGATAAGACTGAGGGTTATCAAGTGGTGAGTTCCTATCCATCCTATGAGGATGCTGCAAAAAAAATAGTGCAGGATAATCCGGATGTTATTTTGTTGGACGTGGAGTTGCCGGGATTATCAGGAATCGACGCTTTACCAAAGTTAAAAAAGCTGGTGCCGGATACGCATATTTTGATATTGACGGTTTACGAACAGGATACATTGATATTTAGGGCGCTTGGGAATGGTGCCGCGGGTTATCTGACCAAGAACACACCTCATAGTAAAGTATTGACGGCAATTGCGGAAGTAATGGATGGCGGCGGCCCGATGAGTGCTCATATCGCACGGATGGTAATCCAATCGTTCCAAAGGAATGAAGCGTCTCCCCTGACCAGAAGGGAAACGGAAATTCTGGAACAAATAGCTACTGGGAAAAGTAGGAAGCGGATTGCAGAGGAGCTATTTATAGATTTAGAGACCGTCAAGTCGCATATTAAGAATATCTATCAAAAGTTGAATGTGCATAGCAAGGCGGATGCGATTAAGTTGGCAAAAGACAATAAGTTTATTTGATGAGTGGCCATTTCGCCGTTATTGAGCGATAATGCGTTTGTGAAATTGCTGTTGAAATAGAAATGACAAAGAAAGAGCGGTATGCATATGTGTTGAGTTGGTTTCAGGAGCATATGCCCGAAGCGGAAACCGAGTTGATTTATGATTCACCCTACCAGTTGCTAGTAGCCGTGATTTTGTCTGCACAGTGTACGGACAAGCGTGTGAATAGTACTACTCCGGCTTTGTTTCAGAAATATCCGGATATTCCGGCGTTGGCTGCTGCGGATGCGGACGAGTTGTTTACTTATATCAGAAGTATCAGTTACCCTAATAATAAGACTAAGCATTTGATAGGGATGGCCAGGATGGTCATGGAAGAATTTGGTGGTGAGATTCCCTCTGAGGTAAAGGATTTGATTCGTCTCCCCGGCGTGGGGCGCAAAACGGCCAATGTGATTACATCGGTGTTGTTTGAGCAGCCGAACATGGCTGTAGATACACATGTTTTTAGGGTATCGGCGAGGATCGGACTTACGGTGAATGCAAAGACGCCTTTACAGGCGGAACAGCAACTGGTGAAGCAAATTCCTTCTGAACTTATTCATATAGCCCATCATTGGTTGATTCTGCACGGACGATATGTATGTTTGGCGAGGAAGCCCAAGTGTGAAGTGTGCGGGTTAAGGCCTGCTTGTAAGTATTTTGAACGTCTGAACAGTCGGGTGGTTAAGGGCAATTGATGGTGTTCTTTGCGGAAGATCGTTAATAATCCATTAAATCATATCAATCAAAAATCAGCTTTCGGATACCAAACAAATTTATTATACTTTTGAAGCTAATATTCCCCATATTCTATGCGACTTGCATTTTGGAAAAAGAAAGAAAAGGATACAGAAAGGCAAAAGAAGAAGAAGCCTGTATGGCGTGAATGGTTAGACGCCGGTGTATTTGCGATCGTAGCTGCTACCCTTATTCGTACATTCTTGATTGAGGCATATACAATACCTACCGGATCAATGGAGGGTAGTATGTTGGTGAATGACTTTTTGTTTGTGAGTAAGGTTTCTTACGGACCGCGCCCTCCTATGACACCGCTGTCGATTCCCTTGGTACATAATACGTTTTTGGGTGGCAAGTCTTACTCAGAATCAGTTCAGTGGAAGTATCGTCGTTGGCACGGATTAGGAGATGTAAAAAGGTATGATGTTGTGGTGTTTAATTTTCCGAATGGAGATACAGTGATTGTGGACAGACCGGATGAGGACTATCATATGATTAGTTTTCGTGACGGGCGTGCAAATGTATTGGCAAGACATGAGATCATTACGCGTCCTGTCGATAAGAAGGAGAATTATATCAAACGTTGTATGGGGCTGCCCGGGGATAAGCTAGAGATTCGCGATGGGGTGGTGTATGTGAATGATGAGCCTGCCCGGGTGTTTCCACATTCCAAGATGTATCATAAAGTGGTCATGAATATACCTACTTTAAGTGCTGACTTTTTGGAGGAACATGATATTACCTATATGGGGCAGGACATGAACCGCAACCAGATTTTCAACATTCCTAACGATAAGGTAGACTTGGTTCGTAAGATTACCGGAGTTGTATCTGTAACACCGTATGTGTATTCGAAGGGTGATATTTCTATGGATATAGCGTTTCCACTGGATCCCGTCAATTTTCCTTGGAATCGCGATAATTTCGGTCCGATCGTAATTCCCGCTAAAGGCACTACCGTTAATATTAGTCCGGAAAACATTGCATTATATCGGCGGATAATCAGTAGGTATGAGGAAAATGATTTGGAGGAGCGTGATGGTCAAATCTTTATTAACGGTCAGCCGGCTACCAGTTATACTTTTAAAATGGATTATTTCTGGATGATGGGTGACAATCGTCATCAGTCGTCTGACTCGCGTTATTGGGGATTTGTACCGGAAGATCATATTGTCGGGAAGGCTTGGTTTGTATGGTTGAGTTACAATAAGCATTTACTGGATTTACGCTGGAGTCGATTGTTCCGCAATGTATCGTCATTGGATAAATAAGGAGGTGCCCCATGGGGCTGATCCGAAATTTTAATAATTATGAGGAAGTATTTTAGCATTCTTTGTTTGGGTATGCTGGTCATGCATGCCTGTGGTGACAGTTCGGAAACACCAATCAGTGGAGGAGAAGGAAAGACCGTCGAGGTGAAGGATGGAAGGCAATTGTTCACTGCAAATTGTGCAGTTTGTCATGCAGTGAAAATGGATAAGATGGGTCCTGCGCTTGCTGGCTCTCTAGCTCGGTGGAACAATGATACGGCGAGGTTAATAACTTTTATTCAAAACAGTCCGGCATTCATAGCGACGGGCGATCCGTATGCTGTCGCTTTGCATGAAAAATGGAATAAGGCAACCATGACACCCTTTCCTAATTTAACGGAGGAGGAGATTTTAAAGATTATTGATTTTTTTGAAGGCGGTACCAATTAGGTTCAGTCGTAAGTCTGTCTCCCGTGCTATTATCTGTGTGGAGATTATCCGATAGAGTAGAGCTGATGGTTCAACGGATTCGCATTGTATTGTATGGTGTATTCGATTGAATAGTTGAGTTGACTCATTATTTCACTCAGTATGATAAAAAAATAACCCAATCTGATGAGGATTGGGTTATTTTTTATTGAGAATATTCAACTTATTTTATTTAAGCACTTCTTCCAGTCGGGCTGCCAGTGCGGCTCCGCGGAGATTACAAGCGATAATTTTGCCATCGGGATCGATCAGGAAATTGGCAGGAATAGATTCCACCTGATACATTTGTGCTGCCGGGCATTGCCAACCGCGCAAGTCGCTTACATGAGTCCATGAAAGGTTATCGGCATTAATCGCATTCTGCCAGGCTTCTTTCTTATTATCGAGAGAAACGCCGAGAATGGTGAAGTTTTTATCCTTGAATTTGTTGTATGCTGCTACGATGTTGGGGTTTTCTGCCCGACAAGGTGCGCACCATGAAGCCCAAAAATCGAGTAAAACATATTGACCCCTGAAGGAAGACAGACTGATCATTTGTCCGTCGGGAGTTGGCAGACTGAAATCAGGTGCTTCAGGATCTGTGCCGTCCGGACCAAGACGCTTATGTGGCGCCGGGTGGTGTGGCTTTGCCAACATCCTGTCTAGTTTGGCGGTAAACTCTCTAATGAGGCGTGAATCTTCGAACCGGGTATTGAGTGTTTGACTAAATGCTTCGAGGTATTCTCTTTCTGCGTTGGGATTCAAAATTTGAGCTGCAAAAAGTGCAGCCGGCAAATCGGTAGTAGTATCAGCGTAATTTTCGATGAAGTGCGTAAGTTGTTGATTAATTTCCTTCATTTCAGTGTGGGCAGCTTGCAGGAGACTGTCATCGCCTCTTTCCTGCATTGTGCGAATGACGCCGGATAGTGTATTGATATCCCGAACATAATTCCTGACACCGCTTAAGAAATGTTTGATACTTTCAGATGCGGGAGAACCTTTCACATTGTAATTATAGATCGACTTCCAATTGGCGTCTACTTGTACATTGCCTTCTGCAATTGAGAGAATTATATACTGATTATCGTCAAAGCTCAGGCGATATAGGCCCGGCTCAGGCGCGTGACCGGTTAATTGAAAATGGCCGTTCTTTGATCTGGCTGAATCAATAATGGTAATACCATTGACGCCCATTTCTTCCAGAAGAACTGTTTGTTCCGGCATATCCTTGATATTTCCGGAGACTGTAAACCGTTGCTGCCCTTCTGAGCAACTCATAAGAGTAGCAATGAAAATAAATACTAATATATGTAGCTGTTCACACCGCATCAGCGAATACCCTTTAATCCTGCAAACCTAATCAATTATTTCCCTTATCAGGGCTGCTTCCCCCCAAGTGGGGGAATTTTAACAGAATGCTAATGCATGAGTTGGGTGGAGCTGTTGGTGAGCTTATTAATTTTTGGGTTAAAGCCGCTGTAAATCGGGATGTATTAAATATTTTTTTAAATTTGACTTGTATTCAATAGAATTATCAAGTTTTTTCTACCTTTTTAGGTTCAATTTTGAGAATTGTTAAAGCAAGTGTTACCTTTGCGCGAAATTTGACAAATCCTTCTTCTTTATAATAATCAGGAATATGCCTAACGTTGGTAGAATAAAGCAGATCATCGGTCCTGTCGTGGACGTGCATTTTACGGGTGACAATAAGTTGCCTGAAATCTATAATGCCCTTGAGCTTACTCGTGACAACGGGGAAAAGCTGGTAATGGAAGTGCAACAGCACCTCGGCGAAGACAGTGTTCGTTGTGTGGCCATGGACGGTACCGAGGGTTTGGTACGCGGCATGGAGGTTTTAGATACCGGAAAGGCTATCGCGATGCCTATCGGTGATCAAATCAATGGTCGTTTGTTTAACGTTACCGGTGATGCAATCGATGGTTTGCCTGCACCTGATAAAGCAAATGCGCGTCCTATTCACGCTAAACCTCCTAAGTTTGAAGACCTCAGCACTTCAACTGAAGTGTTGTATACCGGTATTAAGGTTATCGATTTGATCGAGCCTTACGCGAAGGGTGGTAAAATCGGTTTGTTTGGTGGTGCCGGTGTGGGTAAGACTGTATTGATTCAGGAATTGATCAATAACATCGCTAAAGGTCACGGTGGTTTATCGGTATTTGCTGGTGTAGGAGAGCGTACTCGTGAAGGGAACGACTTGATGAGGGAAATGATCGAAGCCGGCATCGTGCGTTATGGGGATAAGTTTTTGGAGAGCATGGAAAAGGGCGGATGGGATTTGAGTTCAGTAGATTTGGAGGAATTGAAAGAGTCTAAGGCTACATTCGTATTCGGACAGATGAACGAACCTCCCGGAGCACGTGCTCGTGTGGCATTGTCCGGTCTGACTATTGCAGAATATTTCCGGGACGGTGATGGTACCGGTCAAGGTAAAGATATCCTGTTCTTCGTAGATAACATCTTCCGTTTCACTCAGGCGGGTTCTGAGGTGTCGGCTCTGTTAGGTCGTATGCCTTCTGCCGTGGGTTATCAACCTACTCTGGCTACAGAAATGGGTCTGATGCAAGAGCGGATTACTTCTACTAAGCAAGGTTCAATTACTTCAGTACAGGCGGTTTACGTACCTGCGGATGACCTTACCGATCCGGCGCCTGCAACTACTTTCGCCCACTTGGATGCGACTACGGTATTGAGCCGTAAGATTTCTGACTTAGGTATCTATCCTGCGGTGGATCCTCTGGATTCTACTTCTAGAATTTTGACTCCGAGCGTCGTTGGGGAAGAGCATTATAGATGTGCAAACCGTGTGAAGCTGATTTTGCAACGTTATAAGGAATTGCAAGATATCATTGCGATCCTCGGTATGGATGAACTTAGCGAAGAGGATAAACTTACTGTATCAAGAGCTCGTAGGGTTCAGCGTTTCTTATCACAACCATTCCACGTGGCAGAACAGTTTACCGGTCTGAAAGGGGTAATGGTACCGATTGAGGAAACAATCCGCGGCTTTAACATGATTATGGATGGTGAAGTGGACGAGTATCCTGAAGCTGCCTTTAACCTGGTTGGTACTATCGACGATGCCATCGCGAAAGGTAAAAAGTTGATGGAAATGGCAAAGGGCTAAGCCTTTAATGCCGTAGGCGATTTCACCAATTACTAAGAATCATGCAATTAGAAATATTATCACCCGAGCGAAAAATATTCAGTGGCAATGTGTACGGTGTGCAATTGCCCGGTACAGAGGGTTCATTTGAAATTCTTGAGAACCACGCACCTATGATTGCTTCACTGGGTAAGGGTAGAATGAAAATTATAAAAGACCGAAACGCCGATGAATTGTACGAAATCTCGGCAGGTTTTGTGGAGGTAATGAATAATAAGGCAACGGTTCTTATAGAAGGCGCAGTAGCTATCGACTAAAAACTGTAATGACCGATAAGGTCAGCCGAATTTAGCGGACAGGTGTTGAAATCTGAATGAGACATCAATACGGTGTTTTTGATTCAAGGATCAACACCTGTCTTGTTGTATAACGACCAAAAGTAATGGTGGCGGAGGATTGTAAAAAAACAAACCCGGGCTACTGCTACAAACAGGCGGAATTGATTACTTTTGAGAACTGATTAAGTAAAAAAAGTTTACAGAAAGCAAAGAGTTATGGCCGAAGTTATCCGTATGCCATTGTTGAGCGATACCATGAAAGAGGGTGTAATCGCAGCCTGGCATAAAAAAGTTGGAGATACCGTTAAAGCTGACGATGTACTGGCAGACGTAGAAACAGATAAAGCCACTATGGAAGTGGTACCCTATGTAGATGGGACTTTGCTGTACCTGGGAGTAGAAGAGGGTAAGGCCGCCAAGGTCAATGAAATTATAGCGATAGTCGGTAAACCCGGTGAAGATTTCCAGTCGTTGCTCGATGGTGACGAAGCACAATCTTCGGCTACGGAAGCTGCCGAAAATAATGCTCCGGAAGAGCCTGCACAGCAAAAAACAGAAGCACCAAAAGCTCCTGTCGCAGAGAAAAAAGCTAGTCCTAAACCCGGCGAAGCAACCGTTATTCGGATGCCTTTGCTGAGTGATACTATGACAGAAGGTAAAATCCTTGCCTGGCTGAAGAAAGTGGGAGATAACGTTAAAAGTGATGATGTAATTGCCGAGGTGGAAACGGACAAAGCTACCATGGAGGTGGTTCCTTATGTCGATGGTACTTTATTGTACATCGGTGTAGAAGCAGGAAATGCCGCTAAAGTCAATGAAATTATTGCGGTTGTCGGTAAAGAAGGTATCGACGTGGCTCCATATCTGGATGAGGAGGTAAGCGAAGTTTCGGCCTCGGAAGAGCAACCGGTTGCTGCCGCAGAACAATCTGCACAACCTGCCGCTACTGAAACCCCTGCCGCTGAACAGGAGGATAGTTCCGAGCGTCTAAAAATTTCTCCTTTGGCTAAGCGATTGGCAGAAGAAAAGGGAATCGACCTCAAAGAACTGAAAGGCTCTGGTGATGGAGGACGTATCATCAAAAGAGACGTTGACCAATATACTCCTGGTGTGAAGAAGCAAGCTGAAAAGCCTGCGACACCAGCAGCGGTGCAAGCAATACCGGTACAGTCGGGCGAAGAATATCAGGATTTCCCTGTAAGCCAAATGCGTCGCATTATCGCTCAGCGCTTGTCAGAAAGTAAATTCAGTGCGCCGCACTTCTATTTACGCATGACAATTACTATGGATAAGGCGATTGAAGCAAGAAAATATATCAATAACGTTTCTCCTGTAAAAGTTTCCTTTAACGATCTGATCATTAAGGCCGCAGCGATGGCTTTGCAGAAGCATCCGGAAGTGAACAGTTCCTGGAGAGGCGATTCAGTCAGGAGGTATAATCATATTCATATTGGTACCGCAGTAGCCATCGATGATGGTCTGATCGTACCGGTGATTAGATTCGCCAATCAAAAATCATTGTCCCAGATTTCTGCAGACGCTTCAGAATTAATTGACAAGGCGCGCAATAAGAAGTTGCAGCCGGCGGAGTTCACCGGAAACACATTCACCATCTCCAATTTGGGTATGATGGATATCGATGAATTTACTGCCATTATTAATCCGCCGGATAGTTGCATTTTGGCTGTCGGTAAAATCAATGCGGTGCCTGTAGTAGAAGAGGGTGAAATCGTTGTAAGGCAGCAGATGAAGCTGACCCTGAGCTGTGACCACCGTGTGGTGGACGGAGCTGTAGGCGCCCGATTTATGCAGACTTTAAAAGCATATCTGGAAAATCCCGTGACTATGCTGGCGTAAATCCTCCTTGCCTTCACTGCATCGAAGCAATAACAAATAGGCCGTTGGTATAAAGATCAACTAATCCGCATGTTAGAGTAGGAGGCGAGATTTACATCAATTTTAAGTAGATAATTATTAAAAATACCGTAGAAAGTCGCAACTTTGCGAAATTTGTTTTTCATGTCGCTGACAGCAACACAATCATCGCCCGCCTGGCTTCTTTTAGAGGACGGGACGCTTTTTAAAGGAAAATCTTTTGGAGCTTCCGGCACAGCCGGTGGGGAAATTTGTTTCAATACAGGTATGACTGGGTATCAGGAGGTTTTTACCGATCCTTCCTATTCTGGTCAAGTTTTGATCATGAATAACACCTATATCGGGAATTATGGTGTCAAACAATCCGATGCAGAAAGTGAAGCAATCCATATCCGGGCGCTCATTTGTAAAAACATTTCTCGTCGATATAGCAGAATGACTGCCGATGATGGATTAGAGCCCTACTTGGTTGAGAATAATATCGTAGCCATTTACGATGTCGATACCCGCGCTTTAGTGCAGCATATCCGTACTAAAGGTGCCATGAACTGTATAATCTCCACAGAAACCGGTGATTCTGAATTGCTTAAGAAAAAGCTTTCTGAGATTCCCGGTATGGGCGGACTAGAATTGTCCTCTGAGGTTTCTGTACGGGAGCCCTATACTTTCGGAGATCCTGAAGCGCCGGTAAAAATCGCGGTGCTGGATCTGGGAGTAAAGAAGAATATTCTGAACTGCCTTAAAGAAAGAAACGCATATCTGAAAGTCTTTCCGGCCAAGACCGACGTTGCAGAGATTAAGGCTTTTGGTGCACATGGTTATTTTGTATCTAACGGACCGGGTGATCCGGCCGCAATGGATTATGCGGTAGATACCATCAAAAATTTATTACAAGAAGAGAAGCCTTTCTTCGGAATCTGCTTGGGACACCAGTTGCTTGCAAGAGCAAACGATATTCCGACCTTTAAAATGCACCACGGTCACCGAGGAATGAATCATCCGGTTAAAAATTTGATTACCGGAAAATCGGAAATTACTACTCAAAATCATGGATTCGGGGTAGATCCGGAGGCGGTAAAACGTAGCGAAAATATCGAGATCACCCATGTCAATCTGAACGATGGTTCGGTAGAGGGGATCCGTATGAAAAATAAGCCCGCATTTTCTGTGCAATACCATCCTGAAAGTACACCAGGGCCTTTTGATTCCAGATATTTGTTTGATGACTTTATCGAAATGATTCAGACTTCCCTGTCCTGATTGGAACAATAGGGAATGCTAACTGTTTTAGTATGAAGAAAGAGAAGATTTTAATTATTGGTTCTTGCGGCCAAATAGGGGTGGAACTTACACAGGCTTTGCGTGCCGTGTATGGTGAAAATCAAGTGATTGCGACCGACATCAGGGAACCCCATCCACTATTGAAAGATGCAGGTCCGTACCAAACGCTTGATGTAATGGACGCTGAGGCAGTGCATCAATTGGTTAAGAAAGAAGAAATTACACAGATCTATTTGTTGGCAGCTCTATTGAGTGCTACCGGTGAACAAAACCCGCATAGAGCTTGGGAGATAAATATGACAAGTCTGCTGAAAATTCTGGACATCTCCGTTCAGGAAAAGCTGACTAAAGTTTATTGGCCCAGTTCGATCGCTGTTTTCGGTACCTCTACACCAAGAGAGCAAACTCCGCAAAAGACAATTATTGAACCACGCACCGTGTATGGTATAAGTAAATACGCCGGTGAATTGTGGTGTCAGTATTATAATCAACGCTGGGGACTGGATGTACGTAGTTTGCGCTACCCCGGTCTGATTAGTTGGAAAAGCGCACCGGGGGGAGGAACAACTGACTATGCAGTTGAGATCTATCACGAGGCATTGAAAAATGGCAGATACACTTCATTCTTGGATAAAGGTACCTACCTGCCCATGATGTATATGGATGATGCCATTCGCGGTACAATTGAGTTGATGGAAGCGCCGGCAGAGAAAATTGGCACCAGAATGGCTTACAATATTGCTGCTATGAGCTTTGCTCCTGAGGAGGTAGCCGCAGCGATTCAAAAGCATATACCTACATTTGAAATTGACTACAAATCTGACTACAGACAACAAATTGCGGAAGGTTGGCCTGCAAGTATCGACGATAGCGCCGCCCGCAATGATTGGGGTTGGAGCCATCGGTTTGATTTAGACAAGATGACAGCTGAAATGCTGCAAAACCTATCGAAATAAGCGTTCTGAAAGCAATATTAAAAGCGGGTTAGATTTTTATCTGCCCGCTTTTGCTTTTTGCAACAATTCATCGTAATAGGACGCAGTATCTGAAACAAGTCGTTGGTAGGAAAACTGATGCATCACGTGCTTCATGCCATTTGCGCCGAAATTACTACGTAGTTCTTTACTGCAAACAAGTTGGGACAGGGCATCTGATAAAGCTTTGACATTACCCGGCTCGGTAATAAATCCCGTTTTCTGATCAAGTACGACATCGGCAACACCACCGACTCGAGTGGAAACCACCGGACGACCGGCAGCCTGAGCTTCTATTAGGGATACAGGTGTCCCTTCGTTATGAGACGTGAGCGCCACAATATCTAAGCCTGCCAGCACAACATCCATATCTGTTCTCCAGGAGGTGCAAATAGCCGTGGCCGGTTTTGGTTGCTCGGGAAAATAGCTGTAGTCAATACCCGCTTGCACCAATTCCGCTTCCAGCGAGGGGCGCATATCCCCATCTCCGATTATAATGAATCTTAGTTTTTCAGTCCGACTTTTTAATAATTCCGCTGCTGCCGCTACAAATAAAGAATGGTTTTTCACCGGTACTACTCTCCCGATAATACCTATGGCAATTTCATCCTCTTTAATTTGATACTGCTCTCTGAACGCGATTCTTTTCAGGTCCTGATTTTCCTGAAATTTCTGTAGGTCCAATCCCAAAGGGATGATTTTTATTTTTTCCTCCGGACAGATTCGAAAGCGATTTGCCAACTCTTGTTTCTGCAATTCGCTGATGGCAATAATACCCGAAGATTTTCGGGCTAGATAACGCTCAATCTGTATGAACGCATTAGTGGTTAATTTGTTGAAGTAACTATGGAAAACATGTCCGTGGAATGTATGGACAATCACCGGCACACCGCAGGCGCTGGCGGCCATCCGGCCAATCGCACCACTCTTGGCAGCGTGTGTATGGACGATATCCGGTTTGAATTTCCGGATCAATTGCTTCATTTCGCGATAAGCGGCTATATCAGCGCTCGGATTGATAGATCGACGCATTTGGTGAATTACATAGGGCTCGATGTCTAAATCACGGGTCAGATGCGTAGCATCTTGTTCATGTTCTTCTTTGCCACCTGTCACCAAGAGTGTTTCGTAATCAGAGGGAAGATAACGAGTAAGAAAAGTAGCATTCAAAGCAGGACCGCCGATGATCAGGCGATTCATTATCCGTAAAATTCTGGGCATAGATAGGTATGTATGCAAAGGTAGCAGTTTACCTCGCGACGCAACTGGTTATTTATCAAGAATCGCATGGATTACAGCAGGATCATCGGGTTGCACCCCGGGATCAAAAATTTCAACTAGGACTCCTGATTCATTGATTAAATACTTTTGAAAGTTCCACTTTACGGTGCTATTCTTAAACCCATTATGATTTTTATTAGTGAGCCATTGATATATCGGAGCCATATTTTTGCCTTTAACCGATATCTTAGCAGCCATTGGGAAACTTACACCGTAATTTTTCTTGCAAAATTCGGCTATCTCTTCATTTGTACCCGGTTCCTGCTTCATAAAATCGTTTGACTGAAAACCAACAATCACGAGCTTGTCCTTATATTGCTGATAGATATTTTCCAGCAGTTGATACTGCGGAGTATGACCGCATTTAGATGCTGTATTGACTATCAGGATCTTCTTGCCTTTGAATTCATTGAAGTCAATAACACCTCCGTCTAAGGCTTCCACTTTAAAATCATAGATACTTGCGGGAATTTCAGAATTAGCAGGAGCCATAAAGAATAACATTTGCAATAGGAATAATGTATTTAACAGCATTATCAAGCCTTTTTGCAAAGGTACCGGAAGTTGAGCAATCTGCTGCCATAGAGGAATTTGATAATTAGTAAGTAGTTTTGCCGCGATGAAGCCAACTGCCGGTATAAGAATCTTAATGTTGATTTGCCTCGCATACCTGTTACATGGATGTGCCAATATAGTACCACCTTCAGGTGGTAAAAAGGATGTTACTCCACCTCAACTGCTCTTGGTTAGTCCGCCGGACTCTCAACTGAACGTTCGACCGACTAAAATTGATTTGCGATTCGATGAATATGTGGTACTCAGCGATGTGCCTAAGGAAATTCAGTTTTCACCTTTATTGCCTGTGCCTCCAACGGTAATTGTGGCCAATAAGAAAGTGAGTTTGAGCTTGCCCGATACCTTGTTAATGGACAGCACTACTTATCGAATTAGCTTCGGAAAGGCTATTCGGGATTTACATGAGAATAACCCTTTCGAGGGATATCAATATGTGTTCAGCACAGGTGCTTTTTTCGACTCTCTGTGGATAGAGGGTAAGGTGTTGCAGGCGCGCACAGGCATGCCGGATACCGGTGCATTTGTTTTGTTGTTCCCGGCCGCTGATTCGGATAGCGCAGTTCTAAAAGATAAGCCACACTATGCGATAAAAGTGGGGCAATCAGGGTCGTTTAGATTCGACGGACTTCCTCCCCGGGCATTTAAGATTTATGCGTTGCAAGATAAGAATGACAATATGCGGTTTGACGGTGAGGAAGAGCGGATAGCATTTTTGAATACAATGGTAGATCCCAGAACTGATTCATTATTGTTGGAGCCTTTGCGGACGTTTAAGGAGATCTTGGTGGTGGATTCTACGGATACGGTAAAAGTAGAGGAGCCGGGGCGTAAGGGTGTGGGGAAAAGAGGTCAGAAAGAGAAAGTTGAGGAATTGACTTACAGAGTATCGGTGGATACTTCTAATATTGAGCGTCGGACATTTGATGTTACTAAACCACTGATCATTGATTTTAATCGGGAGCTGGATTCAGTGGCATTGGATCGAATAACTCTGGCCAGAGATAGCAACGATGTGGAAGTTCCGGTAGCAATAGACATTTCCCTGGATACTGCCTTGCGAACGCAATTGGTTATTAAATGTGAATGGAAGGAAGATGCGGTTTATGTTTTGCGACTGCTCAAGGGCTTTGCTGCTGATTCTGCTGGCGTAGAAGCGATGCCCTCTCGTCATCAATTCAGAACCAAAAGTATCGATGACTATGCGCGGCTGGTCGTCAATCTGGGATCTGAATATTTAGATAGTAATTTCGTTCTGTTTATTCAGAAGGGTGATGACACCTTATATCATGCGGGCATTACCGATAGTACATACAGTTTTAATTACCTGACCGAAGCTATCTTCCAGTTCTATATAATTGTAGATGAGAACGAAAATGGAGAATGGGATACGGGGGATTTGCTGCAAGGAAAGCAGCCTGAACATGTGATTCCTCATAAAGAGTCGGTCAGAGCACGTTCAGGCTGGGAGCATATTGTCGACTTTCAACCTTTGTTATTTGAATCTAAATCTGCCAAAAAGGAAAATGCAGATTCGATTGAAGTCGGTTCGGAAGCTGGCGATGATATAGAATCGGATTAATACCTGCTTTGATAAGATTGAGGTATTCTGTCCCTTATTATCTCAGGTCGATCACTTCTACATTCGGATGTTCTTTTTCATTAAAGCTGAAGTAGCTATCGCTCAGATTGGCGTTGGGACTAAAGCCGCTTATTTCGTAGCGATATTGATTACCATTTTTCTCCCAAACATTTCCACCTGCGATGATGCTGGTCGCTTTGTCTACTGCTAGTTCGATCTTACTAAACTGCTGTGATCCGGAGACCGGGGTCATTTCGATAACATCACAATCCTTACCATTGAATTTACGCTGACCCGCGTATTTATAATTGTATTCTTTATCGTAAAAATTTGTGAACAATTTTGCAGGAGAAAGTGTTTGTTCATTTGGATTATAGGAATTCACCTGCACTTCGTTCAGGTCTTTCATCCAAGTCCAAACGGTCTTATTATCACAAATAATTTCTTGTCCGTCGAGAGCTACCCGATATTTCTGTCCCTTCATTGCGAACGAACCTTTTTTGGTATCGTTAATTTTCCCATTTGCACTTGTCAAATGCAAGGCGAAATTCGCCTTTAATGATTTCAATGAGGTGATCTTGTTGCTTACGGCTTCTAACACTTCTTTTGCTTTTTTGTCTTGCTGTTGCGCAGAAACATTTGTAACGACACATGCAATCAATGCCAGAGAAGCAATTAATAGTTTTTTCATTATTTGTTTATTGTGTTGTTTAGTTGCTTTGTTAATTACGGTCTAAGAGATCGTATTACAGAATTCGTTATTAAGCGGATTATAGTAATTCGTTCAAAAACTGTTCCAGTTCCGATTCTGTATGGAATAGCACCTCTCTTGGCTTACTACCTGAGGCGGGTCCGACTATACCTGCGGCTTCGAGTTGGTCCATAATTCTACCTGCCCGGTTGTACCCCAGATTGAACCGACGTTGCAAGTTGGATGTGGAACCGTTTTGAGTTTGAACCACAGCTCTGGCACATTCTTCGAAAAGTTTATCTCGGTTAGTCAGATCGATATTTTTTCCCCCATCTGTTTCATCGCCTTCATATTCAGGAAGTTCGAAGGCCGATGGATATCCGCGTTGTTCACCGATAAATTCAGCAACCTGTTCCACTTCGTGTGTATCTACAAATGCGCATTGGAGGCGGAGCAATTCGCTGCCGTGTGAAACCAGCATATCACCCCTTCCGATCAATTGTTCTGCTCCTCCGGTATCTAAAATGGTTCGGGAATCGACCTTTGCAGAGACTTTAAAGGCGATTCTGGCGGGGAAGTTGGCCTTGATTGTACCGGTAATAACGTTGACTGAAGGTCGTTGGGTAGCGATGATTAAATGGATACCGACAGCACGAGCCAGTTGAGCCAGACGAGCGATAGGGACTTCCACTTCTTTTCCGGCGGTCATTATCAGGTCGGCAAACTCATCCACGACCAATACGATGAAAGGCAGATATTTATGACCGTTCAACGGATTTAGTCGGCGTTTTATAAATTTTTCGTTGTACTCCTTAATATTTCTTGCACCTGCTTCTTTGAGCAGTTCGTAGCGATTATCCATCTCAATACACAGCGCATTGAGGGTATAAATCACCTTTTTGGTATCTGTAATAATGGCTTCCTCCTCGTTGGGGAGTTTGGCCAGGAAGTGTTTTTCGATGGTGCGATAAATGGAAAGTTCCACTTTTTTCGGATCTACCAGAACGAATTTCAGTTGTGAGGGGTGCTTTTTATAAAGCAGAGAAACCAGGATTGCATTGATACCGACAGATTTACCTTGTCCGGTGGCTCCAGCTACCAACAAGTGGGGCATGGTAGCGAGGTCCACGATGTAATTTTCATTGTCGATCTTTTTCCCAAGCGCAATGGGCAAGCTCATTTTGCTATTGACAAATTTCTCGCTTGAGAGCAAAGTGCGCATGGAAACGATCTGCTTTTTTGCATTGGGCACCTCAATACCGATGGTACCTTTCCCGGGAATCGGAGCAATAATCCGAATGCCTAGTGCTGCGAGATTTAGCGCAATATCGTCTTCGAGATTACGGATTTTGGATATTCGCACCCCTTCTGCGGGTACAATTTCGTAGAGCGTCACGGTTGGTCCGACTGTGGCACTAATTCGTTGTATTTCAATGCCGAAGCTGCGCAGAGTCTGGATGATCTGGTTTTTGTTTTTCTCCAGTTCTTCTTTATCAAGGGCGATTGCTTCCTGACCTCTATCCTCTAAAAGGTCTAGGGTAGGGAATTTGTAGTGAGGCAGGTCTAGTTCAGGCGCATATGGCTCATTGTCTTCGATGCTGATATGAGCACCATTTTGGATAGCCGGAGCAGTAGGCTCTTCAGTTTGAGAAATTACTTCAAATGAAAATTCAGGATCGTCTGATGGAGTATTGAAAGTAGGTTTGTCAGCGTCTACGGAGAGCTCAAGTTGATTTTCCGACTCAACATCCTGTGCAACCACTAACTCTACTATTCTCTCTTTCTCGGTGTCTGTTTCTCGCGCAGCAATCACGCTTTCTGTTTCTCTTTCTCTCTCTCTTTCTCCAATCTTCTCTCTCTCTTTCTTTTTCTCTTTCTCTTTCTGTTTCTCTCTCTCTCTCCCCCCCATCCCCAGTGCTTCATTCAGATCGATTGCTTGAATGGTTTTTTCCGCTGTTTTTTTCTGTTCTTCTTCTTTTTCACTGGTAATCTGAGTAGAGCCGGGTTCTATTTGTTGACTAGCGATACCATTATTATCTATATCATCTGCCGTTGGGTCCTGTAGCTTTTTCTTTTTCCTTTTAAAAAGCGGAGAAATATCCAGAGCCATTATCACGAACAGGATGAATGCAGCAATTGCGATTAAAACCATACCTGTTCCTGCTTTGCCTAAAAGGCCTTCCAGGTATAGGACAGCTTCGTTGCCCCAGGCACCGCCAAAAGGGAATTCCGATTCGGACCAAAAGAAACTGAGAAATGGGGCGGTGATTAAAATGGCAAAGGCCGTCCATCTCAGATATTTTAAAATAGGCAATACTTGTTTGCCATATACTATATTAAGTCCGAGGCAGGTGATCCAGATTCCCAGAGCAAAGGATGCTATCCCTGCCCCTCTGAATACGAGTTGATGTGCGACGTATGCACCCAAGCGACCGGCCCAATTTTCTACTGGTTTATCATCTTGTGCTAAAAACTCACCTAGTGGTGTCGTAGTTAAAAAAAAGTCCTGATCAGCCTGCCAGGTAAAGAAATAACTAACAATTGCGAGGCAAGTAAAGATTCCGACAAGTAGCAGGAGAATGCCGACGGTTAGCCCAATTTTACGGGTTCGACTAATTGTCGGTGCTGCCGGCATTTCTTTTTTTTGCGATCCGGATTCGGTTTTTTTTCTCCTGGTGGCCATAGGGTAAAATAGAAACGGTTTGCAAAGATAGTGGGAATATTCATTTCTATTTTCGGGGTTAAAAGGCACATGTATTTTCTCAAATTGCTACCTACCTTTAAATATGTTTTATACATTTGCCTTTATAAAAATTAGACGCAGACCTTGCATCTTTGAAAAATTTCCGTATTTTCAACCGTTGGGAACGCGGGAACGATTGCAGCATAAGGCTTTGCCTCTATTCATGCAGGGAGACAAAAACGTGCCAGGCAGTTTAAATTTTTAAAAGAAATAATTGATTAAATAACGTTTATAAGGATCGAAACTATTATGATCAGGAAAAATACAATCGCCTGTATGGGCTTGATTGCGGTGATTGGGTTAAACGTAGAAAGTGCCCGCGCGCAGGACGTCCATTTTACACAATTCAATGCGGCTCCTTTGATCGTAAATCCCGCTTTTACAGGTAACTTTTCGGGGCAATGGCGCGGTGCTGCCATTTACCGTGACCAATGGCGTAGTATCCCTGCTCCTTTTGTTACTTACGGGGCATCGGTAGACATGCCTTTAGTGGAGGATCTTACTATCGATGATTATCTGGCAGCGGGTATCCAGTTGTATAATGATAAGGCTGGTGACGGTAACTTGTCAAATTTTACGGGAATGTTGTCGGTGGCGTATCACAAATTCCTGGGTCGTTCTTATGATCCTAATATGTCGTTATCGGTAGGTTTTCAGGGAGGATATTCATCAAAAAGTATCGACTTGAGTAAGTTGTATTTTGAAGAAGAATACTTCAACGGAAGTTTCCAGCCCGGTACCGGTATAGACCGTTTGAGTTTAAATAATAAGACGAATGCTTGGATTGTGAATGCAGGTATTGCCTGGTCGCATTCTGTTAGCGAACGTTTTGGTTACACTATTGGTTTGGGCGGGAATAACTTGAACCAACCTCAGGAATCTTTCCGTGATCCTAAGAGTGCCGATGTGGGTTTGGGCATTCGTTATACCGGGCAGGTTGGTGCTATCGCTTATTTGAGCGACAAATTCAGCCTTCGTCCAGCTGTATTGTATCAATCTCAGGCTACTGCTTATGAATTAGTAGCGGGAAATGAATTCCATTGTATCGTAGGGGATCCTGAAGTCCGTTCTATGGCTACAGCAATTTTCTTGGGCGGATGGTACAGAAATAATGATGCAGCCATGGTTTCTGCAGGGGTTGAATTTAAAGGTATTCGTATCGGCGTAAGCTACGATTATACTATTTCTGACCTGCAGGGTGCTACAAATGGAAACGGAGGATTTGAAATTTCCTTGCGTTATATAGCTCCAAATCCTTTGGATTTTGCTAAGCGTTTGGTTTACCCCTGTTCTCGTTTCTAAATCAATAAGTTAAGCCGAGAGGGAGGGAGTAAAATAAAAATCGCGTCCTTCTTTCTTTTTTTTAAATCAATTTATACTTTTATCCCCATTAATAACGCGTAAGCACATGAGAAAAAATTGGCTGCTATTAATTCTGGCAACATTCCTTGTTACG
>CAZWPF010000033.1:0-28426 GCA_964636205.1 uncultured Chitinophagaceae bacterium
TTACACCTGGGATAATGGCGTAACGAACAACCAACCATTTACTGCTAATGCTACGACCACCTACACAGTGACGGGAACAGACAATAACAGTTGTTCTAATACGGATCAAATAACGGTCATGGTGCGCGAACCCGGTACCAATACAATTGATGCAACCATCTGCGTAGGCGATACCTATCAATTAGGCACTCAGTCGCTCACTGCAGCCGGCACTTATACGGAGATATTTAATAGAATGGCGGCAAATGGCTGTGATAGCGTTGTAACACTGAATCTATCTATCGCACCTGAAGATGTCTCTGTAACTCAAGACGGTCAAACCCTTACCGCCAACGAGCCCAATGCTAGTTATCAATGGATCAATTGCGCGGACAATAGCTTAATCACCGGAGCGAATAACCGGAGCTTTACTCCAAACTTGCCCGGCGTCTTTGCGGTCATTGTTACTCAAAACGGATGTAGCGACACATCTGGTTGTATTCCATTGTGGCCTGCAAGTATTGCTACTTCAACCAGTGGAGCGAATCTGATACTCTATCCGAATCCGGTGCAGGATCAACTGACGATCAACGGAACCGGAATCACTGGAATTACAGTTAGCGATATTACAGGAAAGTTGCTGTACAAGGTAAACACCACACAATCCGCACAACTCTATACCGTACCTACTAATAACTGGAATGATGGTATTTATCTCATACGCATCACCACCAATTCCGGGCAGGAGTTATTTAAAGTCCACAAAACAAAATAAATATCTGTGGTTTTAAATTTAAAAGCGGATGGTTTTACAAGACCATCCGCTTTCTATTTTTAACTCATTTGGAGTTACCAAACCTGCACTTCTCTTTCGAGTGTAATCCGATAACGCTGCTTTACCGATTGAATAATTTCTTCTGAAAGATCATATAATGCATCGCCCGTTCCTCCCCCATAGTTAACTAAAACCAGAGCTTGCCTTTCATGTACGCCTATTGCGCCTCTTCTATATCCCTTCCATCCACAGGCCTCAATCAACCAGGCCGCCGGCACTTTAACCGTATCCTCATTCACCGGGAACCAGGGAATATCCGGTGATTGTTGTTGTAACAAATGAAATAATTCGTTGGGAATAACTGGATTCTTAAAGAAGCTTCCTGCATTACCGAGCACTTTTGGATCCGGGAGCTTACTCCTCCGGATGGACATCACGGCTGCAGCGATTGCGTGGGGGTTGACCTCCGATACGCCCATTTTTTCCAGTTCCTGATTAATAGCTCCGTAACTGGTTCTGTTTATCGGTTTGCGCGACAATTTGAAAACTACCGAGGTAATCAATATTTTACCTTTAAGTGCCTGTTTAAAAATGCTATCGCGATACCCAAACCTACATTCCTCATTAGTTAAGGTTAGATAGCAGGCTTCTTCCCAAAACCAAGCTGTGACTTGCTGTATGGTTTCACATACTTCCACCCCATATGCTCCTATGTTCTGAATGGGTGCAGCCCCGACAGTACCGGGAATCAATGCTAGATTCTCTAGTCCCGAAAGTCCTTTTTCCAGCGAATACATCACCAGATCGTGCCAGACCTCTCCCGAGCTAACTTCCAGCCATACGTATTCATCATCCCGGGCTAATTCCTTGATTCCTTTTAAGCGATTATGGACGACCAGTCCCTGCACCGGACTAGTCAGTAAGATATTACTTCCCCCACCCAGGATGTGGATACTACTTCTATCTTCCACCTTCGAAATCAATCCCGGAATATCCTCCTGATTGGATAAAATAAAAAATTTCTCTGCCGGTATATCTATACCGAAGCTATTATATGGCTGAAGTGATTGCTGCAACTGCATGGGGTAAAGTTACCTGAATTGCAATTATCCAATTGTTTGTTTAATAACTATAATAAAATTATTCAATCTGATAAACAAGAATGAATAAATGAGTCCCGGGAAAATTACTAAAATTCCGCAAAGCGATATATATTTGCATGCTCTCGGGGGATTAGCTCAGCTGGCTAGAGCGCTTGCATGGCATGCAAGAGGTCATCGGTTCGACTCCGTTATCCTCCACAAGAATATAAGGCACTTACGTGAATCTTCGTAAGTGCCTTTTTCATGGCTGTGCACACAATGTGCACGCAGCTTTGACCATACACGGCAAAAGAAAGCGAGGGAAAAGTGAAGGATCATGTTGCCACTTTTTAAATACTTTTTGTTTTAAAAAGTAGTTCACTTACTTCACTCTAATAACATAGATAAAATACACATGCGGCAGCGCTTATAAAAAACCCTTTTTCTCTCTTTAACTTCACTTTTTGATATAGCCAGATAAGATCCGTACAAAGAAGCATTTCTTTCCCTAAACAGAGCGTGTACTGATTCTTTTCCCAAACATATCGAACACTTCAATCGTCCTGTCACGGCGTACTGTAAACGTACCTGCAGATGCACACATCACCTCCCTGTTATTGCGCGGGATAACCGCTATGCGCTTGCAATTCTCATCGTAAATCTCAATCGAATTACCCCTGTACACTACAATAAAATCATCATCTACAGCAACCGCTTCCCGATTTGCGGCGTTCATACTGGAGAGTCTCCTGCTGAAAGCATCCTGCAGCTCAACTGTCAAATCTAATCCGCTCCGGAATCACCCCCAACCCCACGGGCAAATTCTCCAATACAGCCACCACATCGTAGCCTTTCAGCGACTGCCCGACGCGGATAGTCAGACATTTCGACTATAATTATCAACTATATTTAAGGCGCGAAAACGACGCCCATAATACAATTCGTCCGTAACAAAATCCATGCTCCAGCATTGATTTGTCCTATCTTGTTGAGGCCGTTCCAGACGATGAGCTCCCGACTTACTACGTCGCGGTCTTTTGCTGCGTAGCTTAAAGCCTTCTTCTTTATAAATGCGATAAACCCGCTTATGATTGTCTTTCCAACCTTCCATGCGTAGCAAAACGTATATACGCCAAAAGCCAGGTATAACTAATGTCCGGCTATCTCTCCTTTTACTGTGGATTTGCCTGATCTTAATTTCAGATGCTTTATCTTTCCAAGTCTAATATTTCTCCCTGCATTCCATAGATCGTATTTCTGCTGCATGTTCAACCATAGCTCCGGAGTTGTTCCAAAAGCTTTGCTCAGCCGTAGTGCCATTTCAGCACTCACACCGGAATGACCGTTCACAAGTAAGGAAACCGTCCGGCGTGCAACGCCTAAATTACTGGCAAGATCGGTAACGCTAATATCCAGTGGCTCCAGATACATTTCTTTCAACACCGCGCCCGGATGTATGGGCTTCATTCCTCTTTTCAACATAACATAGTTTATTTTCCTGTTCTCAATGGTAGTCCAGATAGTCAACCAAATAAGCATCTCCATTTTCAAAGCGGAAGATTATACGCCAGTTACCTGTTACTGTAACTGCATGAAATCCGGCAAGATCACCTTTTAAACCATGCAACCCTGATCCGGGAAATCCCATATCTTCAACTTTTATGGCGGCATCCAATAAGGTCAGAATATTTCTGATCTTACTAACATGAGTGGCTGGCAGCTTGGATGAATTGTTTTTCTCCCAAAGCAATTTCAAGCCTTTATGTCGGATGCTAACAATCACATCACAAATGTAACACGATATGTTACAGGTTACAAGTATTCTTTGTTAAGTTTTACGAAAAATTTTTCAGGCGATTGTGTCCGTTAACAAGGTTACCAACCGCAAAAGGGGGTTATAGGCGTTATCTTTAAATTTAAAAAAATAGACATGAAATTATATGAATGATCCAATTGGGCTTAATCAAGAATTATTAGCACTTTTACAACCCATTTCCTCATGGCATGCAAGAGGTCATCGGTTCGACTCCGTTATCCTCCACAAGAAAAAACCCTGAAAACAAAGTTTCAGGGCTTTTTCTTTTTCATCTGTTTTTGAAACATTCGATTGTCTCGAACTGAGAAGCATTACTGCACTAAGTATTAGGGGAAACTAAATTCTATCTCACGACCATAACTTGACCTGTTTTAGAGATCCGGTTCGACTCTGCTCCAACTTCTAAAATCATTTGATACATATACGCTCCGGTAGGTGCAGGTTCCCCTTTAAACGTTCCATCCCATCCCTTACGAATATCTTTTCCGTGCACCCCGTAATACACTTCTTCACCCCAACGGTTAAATATCTGCAGACTGTAGCCTTTAACCGGACAACTTTGTTCCAGTGCTGGCCTGAAAATATCATTCAGTCCGTCGCCATTAGGTGAAAACGCTTCCGGAACCATTACGGTACAATCACACATCCTTTGCTCGATCTTCTTGTTGTCTGTACCCACACAATGTCCGTACTTCACTTTTACTGAATATTCCCCCGCTTCCTTCACAGTAATTCTGTCTTCATACGAACCGTTGCTCCAGGTTACCTCCGCTCCGGGAGGAACGTTTGCTTCCAAATCTATTTGGAGAATTTGATCGTGGCAAACAATTGTATCATTGCCCAATGACTGGGTTAGATCAACGTATTCTATGAATATACTATCCCTATCCATACAAGCTCCCTCTGATACTTCTACCCAATACAATCCCGTCCGATCTACCGATATAGAAGAATTGGTCGATTGGGTACTCCAGAGTACCGAAGCAGCCGGGGACGGCGGACGGGCGGTGAGGACAATTGGGGGATAATTGTCTGCGGAGACACAAATCAGGGTATCTTCGCCAATATATTGTGGTATATGAGTGAGCTGGATATTAATAGTATCTGAGAAAGTACAACCTTGTTCATTTATGGATGCCCAATAAGTCCCGGATTTACTTACAATCAACTCCTGACCTGTAGATCCGTCGGACCAGATAATGGGAACATTACTATGTGGCAACCGCAAGACAATAGGCTGTGGGTTCTCACAGACTACAGTATCATTTCCCAATTCGAAGGGCAAATCAACTCCACCCACCACGATAGTGTCTATCCTTGTAATACAATTGTCGACGCTTTTCACCCAAAAAACACCACGAGTGTTAATGGTACGCGTAACGGCAGCTGTGCCATCATCCCATTCGTAGCTCCTATATCCCGCGGGAGCATTTAAAACCATCGACTGCACAGGTCCGCAAATGGTAGTGTCGCGCTTATGTGTAAACAGCCGATTTTCTCTCACAACGTAATGGGAAAACCCATAAATCGCAATAGTGGTGGTATCAGGGAGTGTAAGTGCCAAGGAATCGAACTGACATAAAGCGCCGCTTTCATTGGGAGCATTGATTACGCCGATATCCCTACCTGCATAAGAGGGGTAACCAAAATTATTTCTGCTATTGATAAAATACATTTTACCATCGGGGGCTAATTTCAATTGAGTTTCAGGAATCAGACAAGTACTCACTTCCTTTTTCGATGCTCTCATCGCAGCCGGATCTGCGCTATTCACTTCAAACTGGTAAATCCCCCAGTATGGCTGTCCATCGTCCCGATGTGAAACACTATAAATTTTAGAATCATCCGGTGAAAACATTGCACATCTGGAGCTGTAGCCCGTGTCTACAAATACCGGATTTGAAATAGTTCCGGTAAAAGCGTCAAAGTCGAACATCTCCACAAACTTGCCATTGGTAGAACTCAGGACAAGCTTTTTACCGTCCTGACTGGCGTCCAGAAAACTCTCCCTCCAATTACTGGGAGTGGGACCACCGGGGAAAAACGGCGGCACAACCTTATAATGTCCTACTCTCTGGATAACCGGGGTAGTATTCAAACCGGAACCATTAATTTCATAAACATAAAAGAGGTTGGTATCGCGGGCATGTGCAATAACCCAAATATTACATTGATTTCCGGGAACCGCTACTAAAGAACCTGACAGTCCCTGCGCCAGACGTATCCATTTTTGTCCGGCAACCAAATCTCCGTATCCACCATTTAAACGCATATCCACCACACTATAACGCAAATCGCCACTACTTGCTGGTGATACATGCGAGAAAATATAGTACCTATTGGTATCTCCGATAAAGGGAACAATCATAGCGCCTTGAGAGCAAGCCTGTGTCAGGCCGATAGTATTCACCGCCCCGGTATGTATCGGCAGACCATTGGGCATGGGCGTATGCCTGCGATCCCATGCATGGCTCCCATTTGTATAAAAAAGCAGATTGCCGCTCGTATCACACACCGACGCATTCGCCAATCCGGTAGTAAAACCCTGCGGGGGTCTCTGGGATGTCGGAGTACCGGCGGTACCGGTTGCTATCGGAACGGGAACCCCGGTCCTGAAATCAAAACCGGTATAAATTCCAAAAGCAAATACGATATTTTCCTTCAGATACCATTGCGCCTTAACCTGCGTTGATCCAATTGTCACACTTAATAGTAATAGTACGAGAAAGGACCGAAGGGTTACACCCCGCGGTCCCGGTCCCATACAAATCAAACAAGCAATCTTCATAAAATACCGAATTCACAAACGTTTAACGAAAACAACAAACTCGAAACAATTTCTATAATGCAATCTCTATAATTGACCTTATTGCACTGAAATACGTTGGGTAGTTGTCGCGTTCTCTGCGCGCAACTCGATCAAATAAACACCAGCAGATAATTGGCTGATATCAAATTGAGGAGCCTTCATCAATCCGTTTTCAGGTACTTCAAATTTCTGAACAGAACGTCCCATCATATCATAGATGACAATGTCAAGCGATGGGTGAACACTGGAAAGCTCTATAGTTAGCAGACTCTTAGCAGGATTAGGATAAATGCTTACGGCATTTAAATTCTTTGTAAGGTTTGAAACATTAAAATGACCGTTTCCTGGATCTTCAGTAACATTTATGGTCACCTCGATAGAATCAACAAAACTATTGTCGGTAATCCACTCTGCTTTTACCCAAACGGTACCGTTATTAGCACCTGCAGTTACCAAACCATTTGCGTCAACTGTGGCAGATCCTGTACCACCTGCAACGGTCCAGTTGAATTGCTGAGGCAACAAAGTAGGATAAACTTTAGCTTCCAGTTGAAGCGTACCATTAGCAGTTGTTATTTCCGGCTGTCCGTTGTTTTGAACACGAACGACCATACTATCTGCGTCGGGTGCTTTAAATTTCACAATCCAAAAATCAGTCCCTCCATTATCAGTCACCCCGGTGAGATCACCATTAGTAGAAGTAGATGTACCCACAACTGCGAATGTACCATCGGTACCTGCAGTAATACCTACTACCACTTCATGACCTGTTCCGCCGAAATTATCTTCCCATTCTAAATTTCCTTCAGCGTCCAGCTTCAATATCCAAAGATCTGTACCTCCCTTGTTGGTTCCTTTAAAGTCACCGCTAGCTGAAGACTTGCTGCAGGCAGCAATTAAAAATCCACCATCTTGAGTAGCAGTTATAGCCGCAATTGAATCCGCATCAGAACCACCATATGATTTAGACCAGAGTACACTGTCGCCGAAAGCATTCAGTTTCACAACCCAGAGGTCAGAAACATTGTCTGAATGCTTCTTAACACCATCCAGATCATCATCCTCAGAATGAGTATGTCCGCAGAGTACCAAACCTCCGTCGGCTGTGTGAACCGCGCCGCTCATCAGATCGAAGCGAGTGCCACCTAGGGTCTTACTCCAAACTTTATTTCCTTGAGCATTCAACTTTGCACCTAAGAAGTCACCGGTCAAAGTTGGAGTCATACCGGTAACATTGGGAACCCGCATTGCCCGTCCGCCAATAATATACCCGCCGTCCTGAGCCGGGAATAATCTAAAAATATCTGCAGTTGAATCTGCGATATCATCATGCTGCTTCCACCAAAGTTCGTTACCGGAAGCATCAATTTTCAATGTAATGGCTTTAACGGATTTGGGAATCAAAGAACCCAATCCACCACCACCGGGAGGAGGAGCCACCGAACCACCAATTAAATACCCCCCATCAGAAGTTGACATTACTGTTTGAGCAAAATCTTCACCGTTGGTTCCATAAACCTTTTGCCAGGACTGAGTGCCGTCTGACTGCAGTTTAATAACCCAGATCCCGCGATTGCCTCCACCAACATCAGGAGATATATCAGAAGAATAAGTACCACCGGCGATCATGTAACCACCATCAGTGGTTTGAATAATCGATCCGATAGGCTCTTCAGAACTATTTCCACCAAATGATTTTTCCCATTCCTTATTTCCGGTTTTGTCCAACTTCACCACCCAATAATCTGTAGCAAACTGATTGGAAGCACCTGGGCGACTGGTTACATCCCCTGTACCCGCGTCCGAAAGTGTAGTACCGAGAATAACGTAACCACCATCTGAGGTGCCCGTAAATGAAAATGGAACATCGTTCTTATTGCCGCCCAACTTCTTCTGCCAATCCACAACCGGCAAACTCTGTGCTTGCGCACTCATTCCTAAACCCAAAACAATACAGAACCCGGGGAACAATCGCTTCATATTACTTGTTTTATCGTTAAATAATCTATTTTTAAAGTAAACATAGACTAACAAATATCGACAGGAGGGGGTTCATTTTTTAGAGTAAATTTACTCAAATATCGAGGCCGCGCCGATTTGCACAATTTTGTCGTTCAAAATAATAATAATTTTGTTCTATTTGGAACTATATGATTTCCATATACTCGTATTCATTTAAGGCATTGAACCAGCTACTAATCGGGCTGTTTTTATTAGTATTGCCCTTAAAGTCCTTTTCCCAACACACCATCGATAACCGCCAGCATGAATTAAGTACCGATAGTATCTTATCAAATAACTTAGAGCAGCAGCTTTTAGTAATCAGAAACTGGAAAGATGGCAGTAAGGATAGCCTGGAAGCTCTGCTTCACCGTACTCTGGATTTAGCTAAACTGCTGGAGCGTCCACGGGCAACAGAAGAAGTTTTATTTTTTCTCGGCAAGTTCACATTAAGGGGGGGTGATTATGAAAAAGCTATAGAGTATTATTCTGCCGCCATTCCATACGCATTTCAAAATCAGGACTTTTCCCATCTCCTGCCCCGCATCTATACTAATCTGGGTGATGCCTATATGTCGCTCGGCAATTATCCGGTCGCCGCCTCCTATTTTTACGCGGCGCTGAATCTGGTACCCGAACCTATTGATAGTAGTGATTTAGCAATGACCATTTACAGTGGTATTGCCGGACTGCACATGCGACATGAGAACTACGAAAAAGCGCTGAACTATATAACCCGATCTCTAAAAATCGCGCGAAGAATACAGCATCGATCCCTGTCGAAAATATTAGGGAATGCAGCCAATATTGGTGTTTTGTACAAAGATTTCGAAACCGCACGCAAATTACAGGAGGAAGGACTGGCAATTGCCCGAAAACAAAATGATAAGGTTTCGGAAAAAGGTCTGTTACTCAGCGTCGGCGAACTATATTTTCTGAATGATCAATACGCCACCGCCTTACCCTACTTTTTAGAAGCGGCTAATATTCAAGAAGGGCAGGCTAATACCCATATGAATGCTTATCTGCATTATATTATTGGTGCGACTTATAATAAATTACATGAGTTTCACAAAGCTTTCCCCTACTTGCAGAAAAGCCTCGAGCTCTCGAAATCTTCGAATATCAAGGATTATGGCCATAAACTATACGGTGCGTTGGCCGAAAACTATGCCGCCCGCGGAGATTATAAAACGGCCTGGGAATATGAACGATTATACTCCCGAACCAATGATAGTCTGATGAGCAAAGAAAGAAGCCAGATTATTCAAGATCTGGAATTTCGCTATCAGACTATAGAAAAGGATATGGCTCTGACGCAGAAAGAATTGATTATTTCCCGGCAGCAACAAGCAATTAATACCAGAAATACCCTTAGCGGTATTGCCATCTCTTCTACCATCATCGTATTGCTCATCTCCTTTATCGTCTATAAGAATATTAAGAGTAAACAATTAGAAAAATTAAGGGCGGCCCAACAGCAACAGGATATGTTGAAAAAACAAGAGGCATTGAATGTGATGCAGGCACTTATGGAAGGAGAAGAGAAAGAGAGGCGAAGAATCGCACAGGAATTGCATGATGGAATTGGAGGGCGTCTGGCAGCTCTTCAGATGTATTGTTCTAGTGAAGAAATTGCCAATAGGTTAGGAGTGACGCATTTCAAAGAAATTTCCGAAATGCTGGAATCTACGGCTGACGAGATCCGGGATACCGCGCACAATTTAATGCCGGATGTTTTGTCCAGATATAGTTTTTCAGACGCCCTGGAAATTTATTGTCGACAAATAGCAGCCAATAATGCTTTGGACATTCAAATACAGATGCATGCTTCGCCGGAATTCCTATCGGGCTCGACCCAGCTTTCCTTATACCGCGCGATTCAGGAAGTGCTGCAAAATATCATTAAGCATGCCCACGCCACGCAGGCAACTATTCAATTTAATAGAGATGAGAATGATTTTAAAATCATCATAGAAGACAATGGTGAGGGTTTCGATATCAATTCTGAAAGCGGCTATCAAGGAATGGGACTAGCCAATCTGCACAATCGTATTAAATCACTCAGCGGTCATTTAATCATAGAGTCATCCCGGGGCAGAGGTACCATTGTACAAATGGAAATACCAATCAACAACGAATCTGAAAGTATCTAACAATTCAACAAAAAAAGAAGAGGCCCCATTCGGGGTCTCTTCTGCACTAATCCAAGTTCAATTAATCAACTACCAACTTCTCCGTTTTAATAACATGCTGTTCCAGGTCCATTAAACGAAGAATATAGATACCGGAAGAAAGCTGCGATAAATCTACCGCATCCGCGCGCTCCACAAATTTGATGAGCCGACCATCCATGCTGCTAATATGCGCGTTAACGGTCACCGGACTCTTAATATGCAATGTTCCGGAAACAGGATTTGGATATACTTTAATCTGATCGGCAAAAGTAGTTGCATCCGACACACTTACGTTGTCAACAATATAAACCGCAGATGTGAACTCACAGTCGCTACCGGCTTCTGTAACTCTCACCCGGTAATTAGCATTTTCGGTCACCACATAAAACGAATCGGTAGCTCCATCTATATCAGCGCCATTTTTCATCCATTGGTATGCGGCAAATTTCTCTCTTACATATAGTGTACTGCCGATTGGAAGAATGGTAGGAGTATGTTCGTAAAAGCTTAGGTTCAGACGAACGAAACTATCGCAGCCAATAACGTTTTCAAAACGCTGTACATAGCTACCCGCCTGAGTATAGACACTGTCATTCAGCGTATAGGCTTTGCATGTAGAGACATTCAATAGAGTAGAAGAAGTATCAGTACATGCCAGTTTCAACAAGAAAATATCATAGTTGTTATCATAACCGGTTAATGCTCCACCCATACCGCCACGATTAAATTCGGCGACGTGCGAACTGAAAAATCCACCCAAAAACACGTTACCGCTTTTATCTACCGCTATACCTCTTCCCCAATCTTGCCCCTTGGTACCACCCATGCTTCTTGCGAATTTAAAATCACCATTGGTAGAATATTTAGCCATTACAATGCAGTAGGCAGCCACATTCAATACCGTACCTCCAACTCCGCCGGGATTGAAATTTACAAAAGACGAACCCGTGGCACCGGTGATATAGAGATTATTGGCATTGTCTAATGAAATCGCCATGGCGTGATCTTTCTTATCCCCCTCCATACTCTTAGCCCAAAGCATTCGGCCACTGCTATCATATTTTGCGATAAACATATCGATATCAGCAGTCAGTACTAACCGACCGGCACCACCCGCATTCTGCGGATCGAATTCGGCAGTATCCGAATCAAAATAACCGGTCAGGTAGAGATTTGCAGATTTGTCAATGGCTATAGCCAGGGCATGATCCGGACCTTTTCCACCCATTTTCTGTTTCCAGAGTAAGTTACCCGTAGAATCATATTTTACTAAGAATACATCATAACCACCGGTAGTGGCCATTATATTCGTGGTACCATCAAACTTTGCATCATTAGAAGCGAACCAACCTGTGAGATAAACATTGTTTAAATCATCAGTTGCTAAATCACCACAATAGTCCGCACCCAGACCACCTATCTGATGCGCCCAAATAAAATCCCCATTAGGAGCATATTTTGCTATAAAGCCATCGGACTGTGGTTTAGAAGTACCTGTGACAGACAGTTCTCCCGAGCCTGCCACTCCGGGATTAAAATATGCTGTAGGTGATTTGAAATCACCAACTATGTAAATGTTTCCGCTCTTATCGAGTTTTACCTTATTAACCGCCTCCGCTCCCGTTCCTCCAAATGCCTTAGCCCAGATAAAATTACCGGCAGAATCATAGCGGGCGATAAAAACATCATTCGATCCAAAAGAAGTGATATTGCCGTTGGTATCGACCGGATTAAACGAAGCGACACCGACACCAATAGTACCGGTGATAATCACGTCTTGAGTTGAAGGATCAACAACTACACCATTTCCTATATCCCCATTCGTACCACCGAAATTCTTTACCCATACTAGATTTCCGGCAAGGTCAAACTTCGCAAGGTACACGTCAGTATCCTTTTTCCCTTTCGAAAGAACACTGGTGCCGCCAAACGGAAATTCACAAGTATCTGTGAAACTACCTGTGATGTAAACATGACCGCCATCATCTACCGCAATCGCGTAACCATGATCCGGTTGTGTCCCACCCATACCAACCACCCAATCGAACGTTTGCGCACCGGCAAACCCGCTGCTTAACATTAACAATAAAATATTCAGACTCCATTTCCAGTTAAACAGTTTTATTCTCATGATAGTTGGGTTTTTCAATGTTCAAGGCATTATTTTGCTTACACTAACAAACTTAATCTTTTACCTATTGGATAATTAGAGTAAAATTACTCGAATACACAATAAGGGGTTTATTATATTTAATCCTACAACTATTTCCAGACCATAGATTTAACTCCACCTTCGTAAGGTTTAGTAAGTTTGTCTAACCCTCAAGCTGTCGTTCATAGCCATGAAACAGATTACAATTGCCATAGCCGACGATCACCCTGTAGTGCTGAACGGTATCAGAGATATGCTCCGGCATTATCCTCATATCCGGCTGGGGCATACTTATACTGATGGAGAAGCGCTATTGCAAGGACTTAAATCTAGTTGTCCTGACGTGTTATTATTGGATATACAGATGCCTGGAAAAACAGGCGACGAACTGGTGCCGATATTGGTAAAAACCTATCCTGAGCTAAGAATTCTGATTCTGAGCAATTTCAATCAGATGATCTACATCCATAACATGCTCTCCAATGGAGCTGCCGGATATCTATCTAAAAATACCGATCAGAAATCTATTGTAGAGGCTATTGAAACCGTACACAAAGGCGAGGTTTACCTGAAGCCGGACGTGGCAACTAAATTGGAAGAATTCCGTAAACAGATCAGATGGAAGACTTCTACAAAATATGGATTGACACCGAGGGAGAAGGATATTCTCCGATTAATGCTAAAGGAATACAGCAATCGGGAAATTGCAGAAGAACTGTGTATTAGCCTTAGAACTGTTGAAAACTATCGTTTCAACCTAGCTACCAAATTAGAAGTGAAAAATACGATCGGATTGGTGAAGAGGGTTATCGAATTGGGCTTGCTCGACTAGGACAGTCTTAATCAAAGGTTATTTTATTCGAATAAACTTGCCCAGAATATCAAATGTTCCGTTCACCATCTCCTCGGCTGCTTGTTTGGCTACTAGTTTTTGCTCCAATAAATGCATCCGCAATAATTCTTTTTCCTCTTCCTGCATTTGTTCGAAAAAATCTTGCGTGATATCACCCGCCTGATGCAGTGCATACAAACGTTGTAATCTCTGTATCCTACCCTTCAGATAATCCGACAGGGCATCAGAAACCTTTTTATGATTTTTCTTCACAACCGTTTTCACGAGTTGACTTATTGCTTGAAACAATTGATAGTCCGTCATAAAAACCGATTTATCGCTTTTTCAAATTCTTCTCTGCTCTTAACAGAGTCTTCCATCTACCGGCCATATAGCTGTTATAGATTTCAATTTCGGCAGCGGTTAGCACATCTTTCTCCTTATGGGCATCTCGATATTCCTTAAATCTACTCTGTATGATCGCAGTAAGTTCTCTCAAAGTCTCTGCCTTGTTGCGCACCTCTTGTTGGTTCATGATGGAATTGATATCAGCTTCGATAGCCAGATATTTCTCTCGATATCGAGCGTAAGTCCGATGTTCCGGTAAATCCTCCAACATTTCTAAATATAGAAGGTCGTTGAGTCGGGCGGTATTCGCGACCTGACGCTCTATGCCTGCGTCATAAACCGGAACTAAGACGATTTGACAAGAAAAAAAGCTCAAAAAAGCAATAAATACTAGTACGTATTTATATGTGCTAAATGATATTTCTTTCATTATTAATTAATGAATAAATTATTGTTTGTTAATAATTTACGCTTATAAAATCGCAATTTAATAAATTATTTAATGAAAGGTAGGCTCGTTTTTTAAACGGGGCGCACTGTAGTGCGACCTTACTGTTTTACGGCGAAGATGGAAACCGCACAGCCAAAGGCTTCGCACGTCGATGACGTGGCCCGAGACTCGTACACAGATTGCGCCCAGCAATCTTTTCGCACGCACATATCCGCGCGGCAGCGCGGAAACCCAACTGTTGATGCAATTATATTACGATCGCATCAACCCTTGCGCCTAATTCCAATAAATAACCTGAAATATCCGTAACAAACGATTCGGGTCCGCAGACATAAAACCGCTGATCGAAATCGCCCACCAGTTGCACCAGCAACTTACGGTCGATCCGCCGCTCACCAAACCCGATATATCCTTCCCTACTAAAGAAATTCACATAAGAGTTGCCCAACATCTGGGTTAACTCCTGATGTAAAATCACATCATCATGATAATGGTTTGAATAAATCAATCCGATGTCTCGCATGTTACCACTGTGAAACAAAGCACGGAAAATCGCGATAAAAGGAGTAATACCAGCCCCTCCGGCTATGAAAATACCGGGTCCCCGATATTTAAGAGTACCAAATACATCTTTCATCAGAAAGCTGGCACCGGCATTCAGCGATCCAAGCTGCTTGGTAACTCCGTCGTGATCACTATATATTTTAATGATAAACTCCAGATAATCCCAGGAATTCAATGAGGTAAATGTGAAATCCCTCCATTTGTCCTCCCAACCAGGCATATTGATTGCCAGATGAGTAGAATATCCCGGAGTGAAAACAAAGCCCTCCGGCTTTTCAACTACAAAGCGCTTTACATTATGCGCTATATACTCAGTGTCCAGAATTTTCAAAGTATATACTTCTGTCCGAACTAAATCTTGCGTCATTCGTTGACCCGTGTAATTATCCATTTATCAGAATTCTTAAATGGGAAGCGGCTAATCCCTTTATTGACCCGCTGCGTTTAATAATGCAATATCTTCAGCATCCAGTCTTAAGTCTACGGCAGCAAACATAGCCTCCAGATGACTAACCTTAGTGGCACTCACGATAGGAGCGATAATCGCAGGCTGCGCCAACAACCAAGCCAGTGCTACCGTTGCCTGACTACAACCATGCCGACCCGCCACCTCATCCAACGCACTCAATACCCGAAATCCTCTATCATTGAGATACTTTTTCACCCCACCGCCTCGGGCGCTGTTGCTCAAATCTGCTTCCGTCCGATACTTACCGGTCAAAAATCCTGCGGCCAAAGACCAATAAGGAAAGACAGATAATTCGTATTGCTCCACCAAAGGTGCATAAAGCATTTCATAATTACGCTCTATCAAGTTATAATGCGGCTGCAATGCAATATAACGAGGAAGTCCGTACTTCTCCGAAGCCTCAAAAGATGCCTTTAGCCGCTCCGGTGAAAGATTGGATGCAGCGATATACCTCACCTTACCCGAACTTACTAGTTCATCATAAGCCTCCAAAGTTTCCTCCACAGGCGTCTTGCTATCATCAAAATGCGTATAATAGATGTCAATCACGTCGGTGTTCAAACGCGTGAGTGACTCCTCCGCCGAGCGGATAATATGCGCCTTACTAATGTCGTAATCATGAAATTTATTATGTGAACCTACCTTAGTGGCAATCACCATCCGGTCCCGATTTCCGCGCTGCTTCATCCATTCTCCGATAATCTCCTCCGAAATGCCTCCGCTACCGTTCACCCACCAAGGATAGGTATCGGCAGTATCTATAAAATTGAACCCTCCATCTACAAATCCGTCTAAAATCGAAAACGAAGCCTGCTTATCCAATGTCCAACCAAACACATTCCCACCAAAATTCAGAGGCGCTACCTCTATATCAGTATGTGCTATTTTCCTCTTTTTCATATTATTCTATCGCCGTCCAAATTATGACAATTCCATCCTGGTACCTTACAAAGGTATCGAAAAAAACATGGGCAATTCATTCAATACCAAGACCGGCCGATAAGTTTAACAACATACCGTATAGACAAAATTCTTTGTGTGAACTATGCTTTTATGTATGTTTGACAATTATTTACCATCCCTGAAAGCAAACCCCAAAAGTCTTTCTAACTTATTCAAAACAGATCCAGATGCGTACAGGTAAAATTATTAAAAGAACCTTCCTTACCATAGGAATCATTTTCGGTCTTTTATTAGTTACTCTTATTCTTGCACCGATCCTATTCAAGGATAAAATCTTTGCTGTAGTAAAATCAGAACTTAATAAACAACTCAATGCCGAAGTTGATTTTAAAGATATCGATATATCCCTGATTCGCAATTTTCCGAAGCTTTCGGTGGGTATCGAAGCATTAAGTATTGCCAATATAGAACCATTCCGGGGTGATACACTCATCGCGGCGGAAAGCATTCGCATTTCCCTCGATCTGATGAAAGCTATTAAAGGGGAATACCAAATCCGAAATGTAGCAGTTATCCATCCCAGAATTCATGCACTGGTCAATGCAGACGGTCGGGCTAACTGGGATATAATGAAAGCCGATTCAACCGCCGCGGCCACTGAAGACACCTCTGCCCCATCCGCATTTGCACTGGAATTGCAAAAGTATAGCATTGAAAAGGGATATATCTTCTATCGCGATATGCAAACTGGTATGTTGGCCGAAATCCGCAACCTTAATCACAGTGGCAGTGGTGATTTCTCCAGTGACCAGTTCACGCTGCGCACCAAAACGAAAGCCGATGCTGTCAGCTTCCAATACGGAAACATCCCTTACCTCAACAATGTTGCTACAATTCTGAACATTGACCTCAATATTGATAACACGATAAGTAAATACAGTTTTAGCACCGATGCGATCCAACTGAACGGACTAAAACTGAGTGCGAACGGATCGGTGCAACTTCCCGATTCAGTGAATACAATCATCGATCTGTATTTCAAAACCCCTTCCAATGATTTCAAAGATATCCTCTCTCTTATCCCGGGTATCTATAAAAAAGATTTCAACGATATTAAGACTACTGGCCGACTGAAACTGGAAGGTCTGGTAAAAGGCACGCTCAACGAGACTCAACTGCCGGCATATAATCTGCAACTTCATGTGGAAGACGGCTCTTTCCGCTATCCCGATTTACCACAGGGTGTTACCGATATCCAAATTGATCTTTCGGTCAATAATCCCGATGGAGTAACCGACCATGCTATTGTCGATCTGAAAAAGGCTCATTTGGTATTTGGAAACGCACCCTTCGATCTTAGATTATTACTCAAATACCCCGAAACCAGCCGGTGGGTAGACCTCGGAGCTAAAGGTCGACTAGACCTTTCTCAAATTAAGGAATTTGTGCCGCTGGAAGAGGGTACTCGCTTAACCGGAATTGTCAATGCTGATATGGCCATGAAAGGATCACTAATGGCAGCAGAGAAAAAGCAATTCGATAAAATTGATGCTTCGGGCAATATCGAAATCAACAATTTATTCTACGCTGATAAAGATCTTCCGGATGGTGCCAGCGTACATAGTTTGCTGTTGAGCTTCAATCCCAAAAATGTCACCGTATCGAATTTAAAAGGCAGCTACTCCGGAGCGAATTTCTCAGGCAATGGATATGTCAATAATCTCTTAGCTTACTATCTGAACAATGATCCGCTTGAGGGACAAATAAATGTCTCGGTGGATAAACTTGATTTGAATAAATTAATGGGGGATGCTTCGGATGACGAAGCAGTCGCTTCTGCCGAAACCACTAATACATCCTCCACTGAGGTGTTTATTGTTCCGGATAATCTGAACCTTACTCTGAACGCAACCGCCGGTCAGGTCATCTATGACAATTTGATCCTTGACGATGTGAAGGGCGCTGTAACAATAAAAGATGAAACCGTCTTCCTGAAAAATTTGTCGGCCAAAGCCCTCGATGGGACCATGGTGATCAACGGTACTTACAGCACCAAAAATGATAAGCGAAATCCTGATATTTCATTTAACTATCAGATGCAGCGACTGGATATCGAAAAGACTTTCGCTACTTTCAATACTGTTGAAAAACTAATGCCGGCAGGTAAGTATATATCAGGTAAAATGACTTCCCATTTCACCTTAAAGGGAAAACTAGATCAGGAAATGAACCCGCAATTAAACTCTTTAACCGGAGAGGGTGATTTATTGCTCATCGATGGGGTACTAAGCAAGTTCGAACCAATAGAGCAACTGGCAAAAAAGCTGAACATTAAGCAGTTGGAGAAGATTTCCGTAAAAGATATCAAAAACTATTTCCGATTTGAAAACGGCAGGGTGAACATCGATCCTTTTAAATTCAACCAAGGCAATATAGCCATTAATGCCGGCGGAAGTCATGGATTTGATCAGACTTTAGATTATGTGCTCGACCTCAACGCTCCACGATCTATAATTGGCAGTCAGGGTAATGCACTGATCAACGATCTCGCGGCAAAAGCGAAAGCAAAGGGTGTACCTGTAGAATTGGGTGAACAAATACAGTTGGCTGTAAAAATTACCGGAACTATCGACAAGCCGGTGATCCAAACCAATCTCAAGGAATCAGCAGGGAATCTGGTCGATGATCTGAAACAAAAAGTTGAAGCAGAAGTAAAGGCCAAGGCTGATAGTCTGAAAAAAGTAGCTCAGGATAGTTTAAACGCCCTTAAAGTAAAAGCTGAAGAAGAAGCCCGCAAGGCGGCTGATGACGCAAAGGAAAAAGCCAAAAAAGCTGCAGAAGAAGAATTGAAACGCCAACTTTCAGGTCAGAAAGATAGCAGCAACCTGAAGAAGGATCTCGAAAAGGCTGGTCAAGACGCAGGGGGAAAAGCAAAAGACGCATTGAAAGGCATGCTGAAAAAGAAATAATTCAGCAGTCTTCTTTGCTAAATTGCCACCCGCCGGAACCAGTCGGTGTAAACTTTTATAAACTAATCCCTATCCGGATTGCAAATTTCCTGATGGTTAAGGTTCCCATATTTGTCAAACTACCGACACCAAGACTACTTTATACGCTAAATTGGCTGTTCCAAGAACGGTTGGGGATCGATTACCAAATCCTCACCAACCGTACTGAAGCTCTTGCACAACAATTTTGCATCGGATACGGCGAATCTCTCGGAAACGGAATCTCCATCCCGGACACGGGATTACTCCGGCAAACTAATATTTCTGAAATTGCTCTTGGTAATGGAACTTGGGAAAACCTGCCGGTGTTATTTCACCAGAATGATTCGAAATGGTCAATACCTTTCGACCTGTTTTCCGCTATATTCTATTGCATCAGCAGGTACGAAGAATATCTACCGTTTGAACCGGATAAACACGAACGGTACCCCGCTACGAATAGCATCCTTTATCAGCTGGGTCTTCTGGACCGCCCTATTGTGGATGAATGGATAACTGCCTTTAAAGCTTCAATTGTAAAGGCATACCCTTTAACCCTTAAGACAAATGAATTCGGTTTTCGAGCCAGCTATGATATCGACATAGCCTGGTCGTATCTTCATAAGGGCATAGCAAGAACAACGGGGGCTTTAGTGCGTGCGCTATTGAAAGGAAACACTCAGGAAATTTCTGATCGTCTATTGGTATTGAGAGGAAAACAAGCGGATCCCTACGACTCTTTCGAAAGCTTATTCGAATGGCATCAACAATACGGTATCCGTCCTTATTATTTTATATTGGCTGCCCTCTCAACGACAGCCTTTGATAAAAACATTCATCCGAATCAGCCGGCTATGGAATCTATTATTCGGCAATTGGCAGCAGATGGTATTGTCGGAATACACCCTTCGTATTATCCGGGTAAGGACGCACAGACTCATCGGGATGAAAAGCAGGCATTAGAACGTATTATAGGATCCCCGATCAATTGCTCCCGCCAACACTATATCCGAATGATTCTTCCGGAAACCTATCGCAGACTGCTCCAAATGGGAATAACAGACGATTTCAGCATGGGCTATGGTACGCATTTAGGTTTCCGCGCCGGCACTGGCAATTCCTTCCTCTGGTACGATTTGCTACGAGAACAAACAACTGATCTTAGGGTTCACCCCTTCTGTTTTATGGATACGACCGCTAGATACGAACAAGGTTTATCGGCTGAAGCAGCGTTTGCCCAACTTTATACAATGACCCAAAGATTAAAGCAATGCGACAGCGTTTTAACCATTATTTTCCACAATTTCTCTTTAGGCACTGATCAAGCATGGACTAATTGGCGGGAGGCTTATGGATCCTTTTTGAAAAAGTTACATCAGGAAGTCATTTTGTAGCTTTTGGGGCATGGATTTTTACTTAAATAATTTACTATAAGTCCCCTATGGTATATTTAATGTAATTTATAACCACAAAAAAATATTCAAAATGGAAGAGCATAAAGATCAGTCCGCAAACGAGGAACAATCCTATCCGGGCTATCCTTCATATCCCTCTAAAGAGGATATCTATCGCAATGCAGAAGGCGAGCCTTTGGAGGAGGAAGAATCCGGGAGAGAAAATCCATCGCTGGATGATGGACTAGACATTCCGGGTGCGGAGTTGGATGATGCCAACGAAGAAATTGGCGCGGAGGACGAAGAAAACAACTACTACAGTTTGGGTGGAGATCAACATGAAGATCTTGAAGAAAGGGAAGATTAAAATTTCATTTCCTGCTACTAATTCAAACGGGCGACCATTATGATCGCCCGTTTTCTTTTCATCAAAATTGCAACTACTTTTTATAATTCCTCAACGTAATCGCCGTCCTGCGGTTTTGTGCCCTGCCCTCTGCTGTGCCGTTGCTTGCTACTGGTTGAGTGGAGCCATATCCTTTAGAAGTCAATCGGTCCCCACTAATTCCCTTACTAATCAGATATTCTCTAACCACCGCCGCTCTTCGTTCTGAAAGTGGGTTATTGATCGCATCGTTGCCGGTGTTATCGGTATGCCCTTCAATATCTGCATACAGGCTGCCATCTTCTTTTAAGACCTGAACAATTCGGTCGAGCTGACTGTAAGAGGATTTACGAAGTATAGCCTTCCCGGTTTCGAAGAAAATCTCTCTCGCTGCCTGATTCACTTGCTCTACTACTTCCATGCGAATTTCCGGACAACCATTTTTGGTTTTACCGTATTGGTCGGGACATTTATCCAGATCGTCAGGAATGCCATCACCATCACGATCTGGGGCCGGGCAACCATTACGTTCGATACTACCGGCTTGATATGGACAATCATCTCTGTGATCAGGAATACCATCCTTATCGCTGTCAGGGCAACCATTAAATTCAGACATACCGGCAACCATCGGACAATCATCCAGATGATCGGGAACACCGTCATTATCGCTATCAGGACAACCGCTGAAAACAGCTTTACCGGGGATATTCGGACATTCGTCTTCCATATCCGGAACTCCGTCGCTATCAGAATCTACAGGATCCAAAGAAACGATCTCGGGCGCGGAGGGTTCTCCAAACCAAAACAAAATTCCGACGGAATGTTGTAGGTGATTGAACTCCTTGTTACCTATACCAACCCGATAAGCGGATTCCAGCTGCAGATCGATATCTCTGCCGACATCAAAATTAAAACCCAAACCTACAGGAATCGAAGCAGTCATATAACTATGTCCGTACCCGTTATCTTTGTAAGTAGGTGTGATACCTGCGAGAATGTAGGGAGACACAATGTACCTTGTCTTATCGAGGATATTAAAATTCACCCTCAAATCTGCCCCCAGGTACAATTCCCTTCTTTGATTCTGATTGTACAGCAATCGACCTTCGTAGGTCTTATCGTCATCGCTCAAAGGAATTTCAATGTTTGTCATTGAAAGACCTAGATTCAAATCAAAAAATCGATTGAGCTCGCGATAATATGATAATCTGGCTCCCGGCCTCCATAGAAGCCGTTTCCGAAAATCTATATTACCATTACTGGATTCTTCTACCCTTTCATGAAAAAGATAATTACCGGTAATGGGACCGGCATAATCGAATCCACTGGCATGTATTCCTAATCCCGAGCGGTTTTGAGCATTCGCTATACCCATAGAACCGCTGAAGAGCAGGCAAAATATTAATAGCTTTTTCATACACTATTGTTTAACTGTTTTGAATAGATTTCACCTCCTATTCTGCCGGCGCAAATCCTTTTACTCAAATCCTCTCATTCATGCGCCATTGATTAGGAATTAATATCCGGGATTCTGAATGATACTTCTGTTTGCGTTGACTTCATACTGTGGTATGGGCAATTGGAAGCGATGGTCTCCTGCAGGCAAATACAAGTATTGCCCCAGTACCGCTGTTCCTGTACCATCTGCACGATCGCCTTCAGCACTTCTTTGTACCGGCTGCCCCAATCTTTTCAGATCAAAAAACCGATGACCTTCAAATGCCAGTTCCTTTCTTCTTTCTTCAAGAATGGCATCCAGAAGTGCGACCCCGCTTTCCATACCCGGGGTGTATAAACTATAGCGTTCTGACCTTAATGTATTCAAATCCAGCAAAGCTTCAACCTCGTTACCCATACGGTAAGAAGCCTCTGCACGGTTGAGCAGCACTTCTGCAACACGCAGATATTTCATATCATTTACTGAAGCGAGTCCGCCTGGCTTTCCGGGGTATTTAACGATAGAATTGTAGCTGAAGCCACCGAAATCATTTGTCAGGAAATATGTCTCCTTCCGAATATCGTCGTCATCGAACGATTGGTAAAAACCGTAGTCTGCGACGTACTCGTTTCTGATACCTGTAGGTCCGGGTTGGTTATAGCCAACGCCTATCCGCACATCATCGATAGAGGTGATGATCACCTTAAACAACACGCCTGAGTTCGATTCATCAGTCCAAATAGCCGGAAAAACACTCATAGCTCCTACATCGCTATTCATCATCATTGCCTGCGAGGCTGTGCTTTTTGCCTTTGCCCAGTCACCGCCGTACAGATAAACTCTGGAAAGCAATCCGGCGACCGCAGCCTTGTTGAGTCGGCCGGGACCATTATCTTCGGAGATCAGCGAAAGCGCTTTCTCCAGATCAGCCACCGCTTTATCGTAGGTTTGTCTGACGGTACCTCTGCCTGGAGCTGCTTCTACATCGGTAGTGGTCACATAAGGAATTCCCGGATCGGATGCTGAGGCTGCGTACGGACCGGAAACCGGTTTAGCGTACAATCGGAGCAAATCGAAATGTACCATTCCTCTGGCTGCGAGCGCCTCGCCTTCGGTATTGGATCTAAAGCCAGATTCATCTGCGTCCAGATTATCGAGATTTTCGAGAATAGAATTTGCAAGTCGGATGATCTGGTAACCATCCCTCCAAGTATTCGCGGTTGTATTTGCGGAATAAGTCCATTGAAAGAAAGCTTGCTGTGAGCGTCTTCCCGCCGAAGCAATCAACAGATTATCTGCCATGATATCGGGAGAGGAAGCCCATGCGAAAAAGTCTTCTCCGCCCAGATAATCATTCGCCATGTAGGTAGCGGCAGAATTACCGGTAATGATCATTCGATTATACAGACCCCTTAATGCGTTGGTAAAATCCTGTTCGCTATTAAAGGCGTATTCTTCCGGCACCTGGTCGTAGGGCACCTTTTCCAATGCCTTTTTACAGGCCGACATTCCGAACAGCAAAAAGGCGGTTGTCAGAACACCGTATATGATATTTCGTCTCATAAAATTACTTTTTAGCGTTGTTTAGAATGTTGCGTTCAAACCAAATGAAATCGAGCGTACTTGCGGGTAACTATACAGGGCGAAAATACCCGGAGCCTGATAGCCCTCTGTTTCTTCGCTACCTAAGCCGACTTCAGGATCACCTTTATAGTGTTTTGCCCAATAAAACAGGTTCTGTCCTTGCACGAAGAACGATAGTTGCTGCATTCTGATTTTATTTGGCAAATAAGACGGCACCGTATAGGAAAGAGTGATGTTTCTAAGTCTGATAAAATCTCCCTTTTGCAACCAACGATCTGTGGTTTGCACTGTATGCTGTGGATCCGGGTTTTTAGCATTATCGCCGGGCTTTTTCCAGTAGTCCAGCGCATCCGTTGCTTGCACCATATAGATGGCATCCATTCCTGAGTTCAGATCTCTCCAGGGATAGTTCAGGATATAGTTGCCTCCGCTGAAGAAGAATTCTCCGGAGAGTGTCAGTCCTTTGTAGCTCACTGCTGTGTTGATACTACCGAAATAACGAGGATCCGGAGATTTTCCCTTTAATAGAGTAGCGTGTGAAGTACTGAATTCATCAGTAATCTCCCCATCGGCAGTGTAATACATTGGTTTTCCTGACTGCGGATCTACTCCTGCCGATCTCACCATGAAGAAAGTATTAACCGGTTCGCCAACTACCCATTGTGTACCGGCATCATCTTGCGGAATGGTATCGCTATTGCCGTAGAGTTCGGTGATCTTATTTCTTTGCAGCGTAAGATTACCACCAATACTCCAGTTGAAATTCTGAGTACGGATGATGTCTACGTTCACATTGAATTCGATTCCTCGGTTTTGCAATTCACCCACATTTTCCAAACGAGAAGTAAATCCTGTTGTAGAAGATAATGGCCTATCGAGCAGCAAAGCCGTTGTATTTTTTTGGAATACCGCCAATGTACCACTCACTCTGTTTTGGAAGAAACCGTAATCGATCCCTGCGGATGTCATCATGGACTTTTCCCAAGTCAGGTTTGGATTACCCGGTCGTACGGGATATTCCATAGACAGTCCGTTATATCTGCCGAAGCCGAACGTGGTGAGGTGTTCATAGTTACCGATATCAAAGTTTCCGCTGGTACCGGTAGATACGAACAGACGCAGCATATTCACATTTCGTGAGCTTTCTAGGAAGCCTTCTCTGGATACTACCCAGCTGGCACCACCTGCGAAGAAATTACCGTATTTATTGTTGACAGCGAATCTGGAAGAACCATCTCTGCGCACCGAACCGTTGAGGAAGTATTTACTTGCGTAATTATACTCTATCCTTCCAAAGAACGAGGCCAGAGTCCAGTCGTATTTCGCAGTACCAAAATTGGTATTCTCTGCCGCGACATTCTGTGTATTATTATTCGCATTTGGGTAACCCATACTGGTGATCGTGTAAGATTTGTATTCTTCCTGGGTATATTCCGATCCGATCAATACCCCGAGGGTATGTCCTCTTCCAAGTGCTTTGGTATAATTCAGCGTATTACTCCAGCGATAGTTGAACCGATAAAATCCGTTATCTGTTTTACTACCCGGCTTTTCCGGATTTCCGGTATAGAAATCCAGAATGGATCCGGGTTTGATGAAATATTCGCGGGTATAATCGGTGAATTCTGTACTCAGTTCAGTTCTGAATTTAAAATCCCGAAGCAGTTTCACCTGGCCGTAGAAAGTGCTGACACCGTTCATAGTATTGGCTCTCTCGGGGTTATTGGCTATAGCCTCTGCGATATTGAGCCCCTGGTGTGTAAGGTTGTAAGTCCCATCTTCATTATACACCGGTTCGTAAGGATTGTAAGTGTATATGGCCACGAATGGATTTTGTACATTATATCGGTCTCTTAGTAAAGATTCCTTTCTATTAGTGACCATCAGGTTGGTACCTGCTTCGAACCAATCGGTGAACTCGTGAGAGACATTCAGACGTGCGCCCCTTCTGGTGAAGTCGGATCCAAAACTGATCCCTTCTTCCTTATAATCTTGTAAAGAAAAATAGACCCTTGTTTTTTCGGTACCACCGCTGATACTGATATCGTGTGTGGTGAACTTCGCCGGGCGGAGTAATTCTTTGAACCAATCGGTTTTGTTTGTTGCGGCCATTCTGTTCCACAGAGCGCTCAGTTCGGCATCGGGAATTTCTGAAATCGAACCATAGCCGTTATCGTCCATATAAATTTGTATGTATTCATTCGCAAAACCCAGATCTCGTTCATACCTCAATTTCTCGTCATAGTTCATCAATCGGAAATTGTCCTGTGTTTTTGATTTAACCCCATGTTGGAAGGTGTAGGATAGGCTGGCGCCGTCTCTTTTACCTTTTCTGGTGGTAATCATCAGCACCCCGTTCGAAGCTCGTGAACCGTAGATAGATGCTGTTGATGCATCTTTAAGAACCGAGATACTTTCGATATCATTTGGGTTTAATGCGTTGTATGCATCTTGCGACACCGGTTGTCCGTCGATCACGATTAGCGGTGCTGCTCCGGCGTTGAGTGAGCCCACGCCTCTGACTCTTAGGTAGGCATTTTGTCCGGGTCTACCGTTGATTGCGGTTACTTGCAGTCCGGGCGATTTACCCTGCAGCATATTTTGGAAGCTTGCGAAAGGTTTATTTTCCAGTTCAGTTCCCCCGACGATGGTGGTAGAACCGGAAATGGCTTCCCTTCTTTGGACCCCGTACCCCACGACTACTACGTCCTGAAGGAATTGACTCAGAGGATTAAGTCTGACCGTAATCAAACCTGTAGTAATGGGGGCGGTTTGTTGTTGATAGCCGATCGCGCTTACTTCGATGGTTGTGGCATCGGAGGGAACGTTAGCGATTCTGAACAAACCATCGACATCTGTAATACCGCCCAGCCCGGTGCCTTCCACTCTGATGGTTGCACCGGGCACACTGAGGCTTTTGTCATCGAGCACACGTCCTTGTATGGTTCGCGTCTGCGCCCATGATGAGATAGCCAGCATTAATATTATTAACGTTGAGATAAACTTTTTCATATGTTGCTATTTTGATTGAATGATATTATTCATGTTGATAGGGTTGTGTATGTTGTTTATCCATAGGCGTTAAAATTTTTAATGGGTTAGCGAAATGGTTATACACATTATATTTTCTTTAACAAAGATAATGCCATTGCATTAAAAAAATACCTCTTTTAGGGGGATGTTTTAGTTTAGTGTCGATATTTTTACTGATTTTCAAATTATTATGGTGACTGCATAAAAATTTTTAATAAATTTTTTGGCTAGTTCGACTGTCGTGTCTAACTTTGCAAACCCAAATTTCAAAGCGACAGTCCGGGAAGTTTTCCCCATCTGTTAAAAATTTAAAAACTGAAATGAGACACCTGAGTTTTAAAACGAAATCCGCCAATGAGAAGATCGTACAGCGGAAGTGGTATGTAGTTGATGCTACTAACCAGACTGTTGGCCGCATGACTTCGAGGATAGCAAGTATTCTCCGCGGTAAGAACAAGCCTTATTATACACCGCATTTTGATTGTGGTGATTATGTGATTGTCATCAACTCCAGCAAAGTAAAATTTACTGGTAACAAGATGGAGGAGAAAGAATATCAAACTTTTTCCGGCTATCCCGGGGGACAGAAAATTGCCACGGCAAAAGAATTATTAAATCGTCGTCCGAATGTTATCATCGAACGTGCTGTAAAGGGTATGCTTCCTAAGAACCGCCTTGGTCGTGCTATGTACAAAAAGCTTTTTGTTTACGACGGTCCTGACCATCCACATGTGGCTCAGAAACCAGAGGAATTGAAGTTCTAATTTAAAAATGAGGTACAGGAAATGAGTGGATTGTAGAATGGATCAGCTCATTTTTGAATTGTTACTTGCAACCGGATTAAAATAATTTAAACAGAAACACTCTAATGGAGAAACAAAAAAATGCCGTCGGTCGTCGTAAAGAAGCCGTAGCGCGCATATACATCAGTAAGGGCACTGGTAATATTACCGTAAATGAAAAGGATTATAAAGCATATTTCCCCATTATGTATCTGCAAAATCAGGTAGAACTGCCCCTTAAAGCCGTAGAAGCTATAGATAGCTTTGATATTGTTATTAATGTACAGGGCGGCGGTCCTAAAGGTCAGGCCGAAGCTATTAAGTTGGGAATTGCGCGTGCACTTTGCGAAGTCAATATGGAGTATCGTCCTACATTGAAGAAAGAAGGTTTGATGCGCCGCGACCCGCGCTCTGTTGAACGTAAGAAATTCGGTAAACGTAAAGCTCGTCGTAGCTTCCAGT
>CAZWPF010000034.1:0-27630 GCA_964636205.1 uncultured Chitinophagaceae bacterium
ACGCTTGAAATAGATACCAATGGAGTGTATCACGCTGTGGTTACGGATTCTACCGGGTGTACGCACATCTCCAAAAAATATGAGGTGACGAATATATCCGTACCGCTGGCTGGCGGACTGGCCGATAAGATACGGATATATCCGAACCCGGTAAGTGACGTGGTATATGTGTCCAGCCCGGCTGTTGTGGGTTTGAAGCTCACCGGTCTTGACGGCAGGGCAGTTAAAGTTTCGGAGCAGGCTAAATCACTTTCTGTTTCCGGACTGGCGCCTGGTGTGTATTTGCTGCATGTTATGGATGAGGATGGGATGTTGCTGAAAGTGGAGAAGGTGGTGAAGGAATAGAGCATACATAAAGCCATATGACGGCGCTCCAGGTATTTGCCTGGAGCGCCATTGTATTTCGGGGTGGGGTATCCACCCGACGAACTACGTATTGTTTAGTAGCTTAAACTGGTTAGGGTATAGCATGTGGATCTGTGATACTTTAATATCCATGATATTTTCGAAGACATACTTTAGCCATTGAAAAGGGTTTACCTCTTCCTTTCTGCACATTGCAAAGAAAGAATAGATAGCCGCTGCTCGTTTGGCTGCATCATGCGAGCCTGCGAACAGATAATTCTTTCTGCCGATAGGACAAACACACTTCATAAAAAAGCGAAGATGCCGCATTTTACGGCATCTTCGCGGATTTTTTGTGGGCCCACCAGGACTTGAACCTGGGACCACCTGATTATGAGTCAGGTGCTCTAACCAACTGAGCTATAGGCCCGGGGCTTTACGCCAAAATGGACGGCAAAGCTAACTTTTTTTCTTCGAAATTTTTCACATCTAAATTATTTTCTCACCAACTTTGCAAGGATTCCATAATTCGAAGAAAATGCTCCGAAACATCAGACATATCATTTTTGATCTAGGTGGTGTATTACTAAATATCGACTATCATCTAACCGAACAAGCGTTCGTTAAAGCCGGTATCCAAAACTTTGGAGCCATCTATTCACAGTTGCAACAAACCCCAATTTTTGACGATTTCGAGACCGGAAGAATCAATGAAGAATTCTTTATAGAAGCCATGCAAATGGCCTCAAAGACCAATTTAACCGCCTCCTCTATCGTCGATGCCTGGAATGCTATGCTCCTCGATTTTCCACTGCGGAGGCTCCAGATTTTACAACAACTTCGCGGTCATTACGATTTGTTCCTGCTTAGTAATACCAATACTATTCACGAACAGGCATTTAACCAAATACTGATGAATCAGCACCAGATCCCTAATCTGGGCGTGTTCTTTGATAGGGTCTACCTTTCGCATCGTGTGGGCTTGAGAAAACCAGATACCAAAATATTTCAGAAAGTAATAGACGATAATAACCTCACCCCAGAATATACACTCTTTATAGACGACAGTCCGCAACATATAGAGGGTGCAAAATCCTTGGGCATTCAAACCATTTTCCTGGAAAAAGGTATGACCATCGAACAACACGTCTTCAGACCTAAATGTTCACAGGCCTAATCAAATTCGCTTATCCATTATTAGTCCGCATACCTTTATTCGAATCACACCATAAAAAAAGGATGCAATTAAAAACTGCATCCTCAATCAATAGTTAGCTTAAAGTTTTATTACTCCAGACGGAAGGCGATCGGCAATGTAAAGTACACTTTTACAGGACGACCGTTCTGACGACCGGGTTTCCATTTGGGCATACTTTTCACAACTCTCACCGCTTCCTGGTCGCAACCCCCGCCTATACCGCGTTGCACTTCCACATCGGAGATTTCACCACTTTCATTTACTACGAACCTTACGATTACCCGACCCTGAATATTATTTTCTCGGGCCAAATCCGGGTATCTGATTTTATCTGCCAGATAACGTTGAATCTTATCATTACCGCCGGGGAATTCAGGCATCTGCTCTACGAACTCAAAAATCTGCGGAGCTGGTGCAGCTTCAACTACGCCGGTACCCTTTGAATCCAATAAACCCGGATCGATACCATCGGGATCACCCTCCTGAGTCACAGTACTAATGGCTTTATCTTCCATCTCAGTATGTGCCGGTGGTTTCTCTTCTTCCCTCACTTCCTCATCCTTCTTAATCACCGGAGGGGTAAAGGCTATGGTAGGCTTTACCGGTGGTGGTGGAGCCGGAGGAGGAGGTGGTGGTGGTGGTTGATTGGGGTCAATCGGCGGAGGATCTGCCAATGTTACCTCCGTAAGATTGACGACCGTCACCTTCTTATCTTTGTTACCTGCAATGTTGGCGATCACCGGAATCGTCAGCGCCAGCGCAATCACGGTAATACCGATAATACCGGCATTCCGCATCCTTTTGGGATACTGTTTGCGCAACTCATAGCTGCCGTATTCCTTGTTACGGCCATCGAACAAAATGTCGAGGTAGTCGCTATTCAGTATTTTCTTACTATCCATCGTTCAATGTCCTTGTTTAATAATGACGGAAAAAACCAATTATTTCACAAATCCCGACAAACCGGTTTATTGGTTAGCCTCTTCCGTTTTCTGTATAAATTCCTTGTCCACTTCTGTGATATCTACGATCGCATAAACCTTAATATCGTTGATATTCATTTCGTCGAGTATAGAAACCACATCATCGTATGTACATTCATCGTCCGGCTTGATTATAATAGTGGTCTGATCTGCGGATCCCAATGCACCGCTACGCTTCAAATCCTCTACTCTCTTCTTCTTATCAATAATCACATCCCTAATACCATCGTTGGGCCGAAAATATGTGAGATTCAATGTCGGGGGAGTTTCGGCGTCACTTCCGATTCCCTCATAATAATAAAGGCGGTGGTTGGAGCTTAACAAAATGGTAAGCGCAGTACTTTCCTTTACCTTATTCTTTTCTTGATCGGTAATTGTCTTATCACTATCCGGCATGTTCAACTGCATGGTCTTAGGTTTGGCCATTGTAGTGGTAAACATGAAGAATGTGATCAAAAGAAAACCTAGATCCACCATCGGGGTAAGATCGACCCGGGTGGACAGCTTTTTGGACTTCCCACCACCTTTTTTCTTACCACCGCCGGATTCTGCTAATTCTGCCATTTCTTTACCTTTTAATCAGTTTTCAATATCATTTACTAATTCCCGCCATCTGCTTTTCATATGCGGCAGTACCCGGAGGAACAGCTTTCAGATCAGTAATCAGATTGAACTTGAATATCTTGAGATTTTCCAATGTCCTGATCACCTTCTTATAGTCGGGATAAACCGCATCCGCATCTGCTTTGATACAAACTCTCAGCTTGTTACCACTCAAATGACGCGCATTATCCACCCATTGAATCAACTCATTTTCACGAGTTTTAACTGCAGCTGTATCAGCGGGAATTCCCGGAACCATTTTGTCTAACTGAGAACGTTGATCGGGAGGAGCAGCCAGATAAGATTTCAATTGACTAAAGGGAGTTCCGATAGAAGACCCAATCGCAAATGAATTCATTTCTTCCTCGGTCAAACCGAGACTATTAGCAGTATTAATCGACTCGATCAAATCCTTTCTGAGTTTCTTATTCTCTATCGAGAAAAATATCCGCCCGTCCTTATCCAATGTGATCAACATAATGTCTGTATCCGGAAGTGGAATTTCCGAGATAGAGGCAGGCGTCTTAACTACCACTGGCTCATCCGGCTTAAATTTAGTCGCCAACATGAAGAAAGTGAGTAGTAGGAAAGCCACGTCACACATCGCCGTCATGTCGATATGGGTACTCTTCCTTGGTATTTTAATTTTTGGCATAACTTACGTTTCTAACATCCATTAGTAATAAGAGTCTAAATCGACTTTATTCCATAAATACAAACGCATGGAACGGAAAAAATTTTCATTTTCCCGTTCCATGCCTGCTAAACTGCCTTATTTATAGTTAGCCGCAAAGCTTTGTGTCAGTGTGAATCCACTTTCATCGATGCTATAAGTGATATTATCGATGATGGTAGTGAAGAAGCTATAGAAAATAATAGCCAGGAATGAAGTACCGATACCGATCATTGTGTTGATCAAGGCTTCCGAGATACCCGCAGCCAGTGCAGCGGCATCAGGAGCACCTGCTTGTGCCATTGCCGAGAACGCGCGAATCATACCTAATACCGTTCCGAACAGACCGAGAAGGGTCGCACCCGAAGCGATAGTAGAAATGAATACCAGGTTTCTTTCCATGATTGGCAACTCCAGAGTAGTCGCTTCTTCAATTTCCTTTTGAATACTGATGATTTTTTGCTCTGTATCCAGTTCGTGATTGTTGATCATTTCTTTGTACTTCAACAATCCCGCACGCATCACGTTGCCTACAGAACCGCTTTGCTTATCACATTCTGCGATAGCAGCGTCCACGTTCTTATTAGCAAGATGATATTGGACTCTGCGAACGAATTCGCCACCGTTCACTTTACCTCTTGCACGAGTAATAGTCAATGCGCGTTCGATAACGAAGCAGATCAACACCAACAAGGTGGACATCAAAATTGGAATTACCCAACCCCCGGTGTAGGCTGTTCCGAAAAAGTTAAGTGGAACATGTTTTTCTGCATCACGGAAGTTACTCGGGTCACCAAAGCCTATATGGAAAATCAAGTGCGCTACGATCAAACAGACAACAACGATAATAAGGTTTATCAAAAAACCATTACTGTTTCTTGCCTTACCCTTCGGTCCATAAGATGCAGGAGTTTTCCCTGTGGCTTGTTTTACATCTGCCATAATTCTGATTTTTAATTTTTGGTTTTAAATTTCGTTTGGGCTTCTCAAAAAATAATAAACGTAAGGTTGCAAAGATATAGGTACCGTATAAAAAAACAACCGGCTCCTAAAATTTCATCTAAAATTAATAATAGGTCTTATTATTCCAAAATAACACTGCCAGCCAGTTATTTGTACGATATAAAAAACATGCCTTCGAGCTTTCTCTTTTTAACCAATTTTAACAATAATACAACGTTAGGTTGCCTCACTGTATAACCGACCCGCCTTTCCTTAATTAAACGTTTTAAAACCCATTCTGGTTTATGACTCATATATTTTTTAAAAAGACAAAAATAAATATGTTAACTTAGTGACATGTAAACCAAACCAACGATTTTATGAGAAAAAGTATACTCCTCACGACTCTGGCATTTCTCGCATTCGGTAGTGCCGGCTATGCTGCAAAATGGTATGTAAAACAGAACGCTTCAGGCTCCGCAAATGGTAGCGACTGGTCAAACGCGTTTACAGATCTACAAGCTGCCCTAAGTGTAGCAACTTATGGTGATACCGTTTTTGTTGCATCAGGTACCTACAAACCCTCCGTAGCTGCAGACGGTAGCAGTCCTAATTCACGCGACAGAGCATTTGTCATCCCCGGAGGCATCCATATTTTTGGTGGTTTCACAGGTACAGAATCTAATTTAGCAGAGCGCAACCGCGATTCTGCCACGCTGCATGGTACTAATGCAACGATTCTAAGTGGCGATATTGGGGCAATAGGTGATTCAACAGATAATACCTATCATGTTGTCATCGCTGCTGACGTGAGTAATTTTACTTTAGACGGGTTTACCATAATGAATGGTAATGCCAACGGCACCGGTACTTTGACGGTAAGAACACTACCCATCGAACGCAGAGGGGGAGGCGCTATCTATAATGACGAGGCCGATGGCATGTATCGTAATCTGGTAATCAAAAACAACACTGCTTATAGTGATAATGATGAATTTGGCGGAGGCGGCGGTGTATATAATAATCAGGGCACTCCTCAATTCAATAATTGTACCTTCCTCAGCAACCGCGCAGTCAACTGCAATGGTGGTGCTATGAAGAATTTCGCGAGCAGTCCGAGAATCGTTAACTGCTCTTTCAGACATAACTCTGCGATTACACAGGATGAAGGTGGAGGAGCCATCAACAATAAATCGCAATCTACCGCGGTCATCACCAACACCATATTCGATAGCAATGAATCTACACTTTCAGGTGGTGCTATGTATGACGATGAAAGCTTTTCCAGCTTTGAAAACGTGAGTTTTATCAACAACCGGGCTGCCAATTGCGGAGGAGGATTGGACGCTGAAAACAGCAGTAAAGCAACGCTGACTAATGTGAAATTTGTCGGCAACGAAGCCGGTGAAGACGGTGGTGGCCTCTATAGTTGGAGAGGTGATGCTACCCTTCTCAATGTAGAATTTATTAATAACAGTGCCGGCATCAATGGCGGTGGTATGTACAATTACAATACCTGCAATCCCGTAATGACCAACGTAATCTTTAACGGCAACACCGCCGGCGGTAGTTATGGCGGGTTTGGCATTGAGCGTAATTCAGTAGCAGTGATTACCAACGGCTTATTTGCACGCAATGTGGCTGCTGTAAACGGCGGCGGACTGGGTGCTCATGACAACCACGGCACCAATGCCACTATCATTTCAACAAATATCACTGTGGTGAACAATCGCGCAGGCAACGCCGGGGGCGCCTACGACAGAGGCACTACCTCTCAATCACGGAACAGTCTGTACGCAGGCAACTACCCCGATGATGTGGATGTAAATCCAATATTAGCCACCACTTCAAGAACCACCATTTTCGGTGGAGATACCGGGCTTATTCTAATCGTCGATGGTTCCATAAACCCATTCGGCACGGCAGTTAACTGGCCTGTATTTGTGGACACCGGAGCGAGTAATTACCTGTTGATCAGCAACAGTCCTGCCATCGACGCAGGTACCAACCTTTACTACAATGCGGGTCAAACCCCCGACCTTTCAGGCATCACCACCGATCTTAGAGGAGCCAACCGCTCCATGGGTTTAAGTGTGGATATTGGAGCATACGAACATTGCAATATAACCGTAACGCCCTCGGTAACGATCCAAACAAGTGCACCTAATAATAGCATTGAATGGCACGAGCCGGTAACTTTCACAGCAGTACCGGTGAATGGAGGATCTAACCCGAGCTACCAATGGCTTAAAAATGGCAACCCAATTCCCGGAGCTACCAATAATACATGGGTCGCAACATCCTGGGATGATTTCAAATCTGAAGACGCTATCTCTGTAATAATGACCTCCTCAGAACCTTGCGCAGATCCAACAGAGATTACCAGTGATGAAATTCATGTACTGGTTCATCCCGAAAGTGTGGCCGGGATTGAAGGTGCCCAAAACGGATTTACTCTTTATCCGAATCCCACTAATGGCAACTTCGCCATCAAAGGTCTGCAATCAGGTACGCCGTACGAGATCATCATTAGCGATGTATCGGGCAGAAAAATATACCAAACCATTATCAACGGTACAAATGCGGAGCAATCATCTTCGATTACCTTGCCTGATGCCGGTCCGGGATTATACATCATGTCTGTGAACACCGGAGCGCAAAGGGTAGCCACCCTTAAATTAATGGTGCAATAAGCAGATTATTATACATCCATAAAATGGGGGTTCGTACCCCCATTTTTTTATGCCTTTCCCAACAAATTAAATATGGCGGAAGCTGCATTCGCAGAGGCGGGTCGGTCACCAAGGCGCACCCAAAGCTGCCGGTAATCCTCCTTCAAACGGGAAATATATACATCATCGTTTAGTAACCGGTTCAACTCCTGGTGCAACATCTCTTCATTCAAATCGCCCTGAATTAATTCCTTCACCACCGGCTTGTCCATAATTAGATTGACCAGAGAGATGTATTTTACCTTGATCAGTTTCTTTGCGAGCCAGTAAGAAATGGGATTTCCACGGTAACAAACAACTTGCGGGACCTGAAACAAAGCCGTTTCAAGCGTAGCAGTACCACTGGTTACCAAAGCCGCTCTCGACTGTCGCAACAATGCATAGGTATCTTTTACCAACTTAATATTCTTATTTCCGATAATCTCGCGATAAAATTCATCGGTTTGTGCAGGTGCCTGAGCGATTATAAATTGATAATCTGGGAACCGATCGACCATTTGCAACATAAATGGCAATTTCTGTTGAATTTCCTGCCGGCGACTTCCCGGTAATAAAGCAATTATAGGTTTTTCTGAAAATGACAATGGTGGAACCTCATTATTTGCACGCTGCACCACCTCTACCAGTGGATGCCCCACAAATTGCGCCTGAAAATTCCATTTTTTATAGAATTCCGTCTCAAAGGGAAGAATCACCAACATCAGATCGACATCCCGCTTGATTTTTTTAACCCTGGATTCTTTCCATGCCCAGACCTGAGGAGAAATATAGTAAACCACCTTAATGCCTTGCTTCTTAGCCCATTCCGCTATTCTCAGGTTAAAACCCGGATAATCGATCAAAACCAGCACATCTGGTTGAAACTCAAGAATATCTTGCTTGCAGAACTTTATATTCTTCAAGATAGTTCCAAGATGTTTCAACACCTCCACAAAACCCATAAAAGCCAGATCGCGATAGTGTTTTACCAAGGTAGCACCAGCCGCTTCCATTCGATCTCCGCCCCAGCAACGGATGGTCGCTTCCGGGTCACCGCGGTGAAGGGCACTAATCAGATTGCTGCCATGTAAATCTCCACTCGCCTCACCGGCAATAATATAATAGCGCATTTTACCTTTTTATACCTGAAGTCTGAATATCCACCAGACAGGTGGAATTTTCGATTGACTAATCAAATAAACAAAGAAATGATCAGAATGGCGGTCGGATTCCCTCTCAATAACCGAAAATCTCCGATTCGACGCAGTCCAAAACCGCGGGCAATGGCATCTAATATTGTCGTACTACCAGACAAACTTTAGCATTAGGAACAACACCCCGTATAGCATGGTCGCGATGACAATCCCTCTGCCTGTCAGATCTAATCTCCTGTTAGTGAAAAAAATAAATGGCAGGACATTGATCAAAACGCTCAGCGCAATAATCTTTGAGGCGATGGTGGAACTGGCGAACAGAGAATTAAAATAGCCATCCAGGGAATAAGCCCTGAACCAGATTCCATAGGTAACGAACAATCCGACAACCGGCATCAACAATCCGATAATTAATCCTAATACAGCATTATTCTTCCTCATAAGGCAGAAATATCGGCGAATATAACACAAGGATATGACTTATTCTGTTTAGCTCGATTCATCTTACCTTTGCGTCCGTACTCATAATTTTCAACTATGAACTTTCCGCTCAACAATATTCCTGAACGGACCATCCAACCCCGCACTTATGGCCTCACAATGGTGATGGATAAAGGGATGGGGCTGGACGAGATCAGGAATTTTCTATCAGTAGCAGCACCATATGCAGACCTTATAAAACTGGGGTTTGGCACAGCTGCCGTTACTGCCCATCTGCGAGAGAAGATTGAAATCTACCGCTCTCATAATATTCCGGTATATTTCGGGGGTACCCTTTTTGAAGCTTTTTTGGTTCGCGGACAATTCGATGATTATTTGAATATCGTCCGTGATTATGGTTTGGAGTATGTGGAAGTTTCTGACGGATCGATAACCATCCCTCACGCTGAGAAATGCGGTTATATTGAGAAATTGGCAAAGCATGTCACTGTCCTTAGTGAAGTAGGATCTAAAGATGCTGAACATATCATTCCTCCATATAAATGGATTGAATTGATGAAAGCTGAATTGGAAGCCGGTTCCAGCTATGTTATTGCCGAAGCTCGCGAAGCTGGTAATGTGGGTATTTACAGAGGTTCGGGTGAAGTTCGGGAAGGTCTTGTTCAGGAAATTCTGACACAGATTCCGGCCAGACAAATCATCTGGGAAGCCCCGCAAAAAGCACAACAGGTTTATTTCTTGGAATTGTTGGGTGCCAATGTAAATCTCGGAAACCTGGCTCCTGCAGAAGTTATCCCTCTCGAAGCTATGCGTGTTGGATTGCGTGGGGATACCTTTCACCTTTATTTGAATAATAAAGTAAAACACGAAATTTAAGCTGGATAATGGCTGAGGCGTACGGACTAATTGGATTTCCGGTTGAGCATTCTTTTTCTCCAAAATTCTTTAGAGAAATGTTCGACCGGGAGTCTATCCCCGCCAGCTATACCGCTTTCCAACTAAAGCAGATAGCGGATTTTCCCGATTTAATCAGCTCGCATCCCAATTTGCGCGGACTGAACGTCACGATTCCCTATAAAGAAGAGATAATTCCTTATCTCAACGCGCTCGATCCTCAAGCCGAATCAATCGGCGCTGTAAATTGCGTTAAAATTAATAATGGTAAACTGAAAGGGTATAATACCGACGTAACCGGCTTTATCAACAGTTTACAACCATTACTCCGGCCACATCATACCCAAGCCTTGGTTTTAGGCTCCGGCGGAGCAGCCAAAGCGGTCTGGTTTGCACTAAAGCAGTTAGGAGTTAGCTATACAGTCGTTTCCAGATCTTCAGAACATGACTTAAACTACCGCCAGATAGACGAAGCTATACTGCAGCAGTGTCACCTGATTATCAATACGACACCCCTCGGTATGTATCCGAATATCGAAGAATGTCCGGATTTGCCTTATCAATATCTCGGCCCCGATCACCTTTTATTTGATCTAGTTTATAATCCCTCGGAAACCCAATTTTTGAAAAATGGACGCATGCAAGGTGCCCAAGTCCAAAACGGATGGGACATGCTTCGGTTACAAGCATTAGCAGCTTGGGAAATCTGGCAATCGCCTATGCTATAATCCCCTGAGTCTGAACCTTGATTTGGCTCAATGCACGCACTGCATCGGCGATAGCATCCGCATCATAACCACATTCGCTGAATAATTCTTCGGGCTTGCCATGTTCCACAATACGATCCGGTATACCGAGTATGGTTACATCATTTTTATAGCCATTGGCTGCTAAAAATTCAAGTACCGCAGATCCGAAACCGCCGGTCACCGTACCATCTTCTACCGTAACTATTTTCTCATAATTCTGTGCCACCTCGTGGAGCATCATTTCATCCAGCGGCTTTACGAAACGCATATCATAATGCGCCGGATTGAGCCCTTCGGTTTCCAGAATCTGACAAGCCTTTACGGCAAAATTTCCCGGATGTCCGATCGTTAAAATGGCCACTTTGCGACCATCTTTAATTTTTCTTCCCGTACCCGGAATAATTCTCTCGAAGGGAGTCCGCCATTCTGGAATCACGCCTTGTCCGCGTGGGTAGCGAATGACAAAAGGCAGTTGGTTATCCTCCAGTTGCGCTGTGTACATCAAATTCCTCAGCTCTAATTCATTCATCGGAGCGCTCACAATCATGTTGGGAATGCACCGCATATAAGCTAAATCATAAGCACCATGGTGGGTAGGACCGTCTTCACCGACCAATCCGGCGCGGTCGAGACAAAATACCACGGGCAGCTTTTGAATAGCCACATCATGAATCACCATATCGTAAGCCCGCTGCATAAAGGAGCTATAGATATTACAGAAGACCCGCATTCCCTGTGTAGCCAAACCGGCGCTGACTGTTACTGCGTGTTGTTCGGCAATACCCACATCCAACGCCCGGTCAGGCATGGCATCCATCATGATTTTCAGAGAACAGCCGGAGGGCATGGCAGGTGTGATCCCCATTATTTTAGGATTCTGCTCTGCCAATTCCACCATGGTATGTCCGAAAACATCCTGATATTTAGGAGGCTCCGGAACGGATGCAATTTTCTTATTGATTTTACCGGTAATCTTATCGAAGGTCCCGGGTGCGTGCCATAAGGTCTGATCCTGTTCGGCCAGATCATAACCTTTGCCCTTTACTGTTTTGATATGCAACAACTTCGGACCGGGAATACTAGTGAGGTCTTTAAGCGTTTCTACCAGTTTCAGCACATTATGTCCGTCTACCGGACCGAAATACCTCAGACCCAAAGCCTCGAACAAATTGCTTGACTTAGAAAGCATCCCCTTAACGCTTGCTTCCAGTTTGGAGGCCATATCTCTTTGGAAATCCGGGTAAGGCAATTTGCCCAATAATTTCCAGACATCATCTCGCAACTTATTCCAGGTCTGAGAGGTAGTGATATCTGTCAGATATTCTTTGAGCGCTCCCACATTGGGATCGATCGACATATTATTATCGTTCAGGATTACCAGAAGATTGGTATTACTGACCCCTGCATGATTCAGAGCTTCAAAAGGCAGTCCGGCAGTCATGGCGCCATCGCCGATTACTGCAACGTGCTGCCGCTCGTTTTCGCCTTTGTATCGGGATGCTATTGCCATACCGAGTGCTGCGGAAATAGAAGTAGATGAATGACCTACGCCAAAACTATCGTATTCACTTTCCGAGCGTTTAGGAAATCCGCTCAGTCCTCCATACTTCCTATTGGTATGAAAAACCTTCCTTCTTCCGGTTAGAATTTTATGACCATATGCCTGATGACCTACGTCCCAAACGAGCTGGTCATCTGGCGTGTTCAATACATAATGAAGTGCAACTGTAAGTTCGACTACCCCTAAGCTAGCGCCAAAATGGCCACCGTGTACGCTGACGCAATCGATAATAAACTGCCGCAGCTCATTACAAACCTGCTGCAGCTCTGATTTATCGAGTTTCTTTAAATCTGCTGGCGTGTCTATCCGGCTGAGTAAAGGTCCAGCTTCTATTTCTTGCATGCACACATATTTGAAAACCACCAAAATTACGGAAAATCGATCGGTTCCGATTTTTAAACAAAACAATAAATAAAAAACTATACCTTTTAACATATCCTTCAGATAGATGCAACAGAATTAGCGGATCAGTATATGTCATAACCCGCAAATGGGCTATCTTCGCGGCCAGAACTCAAAATCATGAATCGCACCATTCAATCCGCGTTAATTTCTGTTTTTTACAAAGACGGACTCGAGCCTATCGTCCGTAAACTGCACGAACTGAATGTTCAAATTTATTCTACGGGAGGTACGCAAACCTTCATTGAAAATTTGGGCATTTCCTGTATTGCAGTAGAACAGGTAACCGGATACCCTTCTATTTTGGGCGGTCGTGTAAAAACGCTTCATCCCAAAGTGTTTGGTGGCATTTTAGCACGTCGTGATAAAGAGCAAGATCTGCAGCATATGCAAGAATATGAGATTCCGAGTTTCGATCTGGTAATCGTGGATCTCTATCCTTTTGAAGAAACAGTGGCTGCCACGAACGAAGAATCCGCGATTATCGAAAAAATTGATATCGGTGGTGTTTCCTTAATCAGGGCTGCCGCTAAAAACTACAAGGATGTATGTATTGTGGCTTCCCGCCGTCAATACCTTTCCATATTGCAGCTCCTGGAACAAAATCAAGGGGCGACTTCTTTAGAGGATCGTCGCAAATTAGCGGCTGATGCTTTTGCCGAGTGCGCGCATTATGATGTTGCTATCGCCGGATATTTCAATCAGACCGCCTCCGAACATAGTTTCCAATTGTCTGCTGCTCCGGCACAGCATTTACGTTATGGAGAAAATCCGCACCAGTCCGCCTCTTTCTATGGTAATACCAGTGAATTATTTGAGAAATTAAATGGGAAGGAATTATCCTATAATAATCTGGTGGATACAGATGCTGCGGTTCAGCTGATTGCTGAATTTGATACTGATAAAGCGGTGTTTGCCATCATCAAACATACCAATGTTTGTGGTGTAGCAGTAAGAGATAATATCGGGGCTGCTTGGGATGCCGCTCTGGCCGGGGATCCGGAAAGCGCATTCGGTGGTGTATTGGTCACCAATCAGAACATTGATCTGGATACAGCCAACAGAATAAATGAATTATTCTTTGAAATTCTGGTCGCACCGGGATTTGAGGAAGATGCTTTGGCCTTGTTAAAGAGCAAGAAGAATAGAATTCTGTTGCTTCAGAAAAAATCTTTCCGTCCTAACCGGGAGTTCAAACGCATTCTGAACGGCGTATTGGTACAAGAAGCCGATCCGAACAATTATGAGACCTGGACCGAAGCCGGTGGAAGAGAATGTACGCCTTCAGAAAAAGCAGATCTTTTGTTTGCCAATATAGTGTGTAAACACCTTAAATCTAACGCCATTGCACTCGTTAAAAATGGCCAGTTAATCGGAAAAGGCTGCGGGCAAACCAGTCGGATCGATGCGCTGAGACAATCTCTGGATAAAGCGCGACAATCGGGATTTGAAACCACCGGGGCCGTAATGGCATCGGATGCCTTCTTTCCATTTGATGATTGTGTAAGAATGGCTTTGGAAGCAGGCATTATGGCTGTGATACAGCCTGGTGGATCTATTCGCGACAAAGATTCCATCGAGTTTTGCAAGGCAAACAACATGGCAATGGTACTTACTCAAACTCGCCATTTCAGACACTAAGCCAAGGCATATGGTATCGATCCTGATAGATGAAGATTTATTGTTGCGCACCTATCATCCAGACGATGCGGCAGCACTCTTTCAGGTTATCCACAATTCAAGAACTCATCTTAGAACTTGGATGAGTTGGGTGGATCGTACAACCAAACCGGAACATTCGCTTCAATTTATTCAGCAAGCGTTACAAGATATCAATACCCAGCAGTCGTTGACGCTGGGTATTTTCCGTAATAGAGAAATTATTGGCGGAATAGGGATGCACAACTGGGATCACCAATTGCGAAAAGCACAAATCGGCTATTGGATCGCTAAAGATTTCGAAGGTAAAGGCATTATTACCCGCTCGGCCGAGCGGTTGCTGGATTTCCTATTCCAAAAATTAAATTTGAATAAGGTCGAATTGCATTTTGCCACCGGCAATACCAGAAGCGCCGCGGTAGCTAAGAAATTAGGTGCCGTCACTGAGGGAATCATCCGAGATGGCTGCATGATCAACGGGAGATTCGAAGATCTGGTCATTTCAGGTATTCTTCAGCGAGAATGGAATCAACGGAAGAAACATTAATCGAATAATTCGATTAGGGCTCCAATTATTGAACTGCCGGATATTGTCGTGAATTAATCCGAAATTTAACCCATGCTTCAATTAGATTGCTATCCCTTCGAACTGCCTTTTGAATATCCATTTACCATTTCAAAGGGCACCAAAACACATCAAAAAACACTTATCGTATCGCTGGGAATGGGAAGATTACGCGGCTATGGAGAAGCACCGGCTATATCCTATTATGGTGTTACGGTAGAGGACATGTTGGAATCTTTAGAGAAAAAGCGAGCACTTATAGAAAGATATGCACTTACCGATCCGCAGCGATTTTGGCATTTTTTGCACCATTTATTACCCGGTCGAAATTTCCTCATCGCCGCACTGGACATAGCGGGCTGGGATCTGTTCGCCCGCCTACGGGGAATGCCGCTGCGGCAGCTGTTAAGAATTACAGGCGAAGCTCCTATGACCGATTATACCTTGGGGCATGATACCGCGGAGCAAATGCTCATAAAAATGCAGGCACACCCCTGGCCGATTTATAAGATTAAAATTAAATCGGCCGATGATATTCGTCTGATCGAAGAATTACGCAAGCATACCGCATCAGAATTCAGAATTGACGCCAATGAATGTCTGAACCTTGAAGATACCTTAAGACTGATACCGGAATTGGAGCAATTGGGTGTCAGCATGTTGGAACAGCCACTGCCCAAAGAAGAATGGGAGGCTATGAAAGAATTGAAAGCTATTTCTTCCATTCCTATTTATGCCGATGAAAGTTGCGTTGTAGAAGAGGATGTTGCCCGATGCGCAGAGCATTTTCATGGGATCAATATTAAGCTCACCAAATGTGGTGGCATCACCCCCTCGCTCAGAATGATAGAACAAGCCAAATCGCTAGGCTTAAAAATCATGCTAGGCGCTATGTGTGAAAGCAGCGTTGGCACGGCTGCCCTGGCGCACATAATGCCTTTGGCTGATATGCTCGATGCCGACGGGCCGCTTTTACTGCAGGAAGACCCGGGTGACGGTTTGATCTTCGAAAATGGAATGATTCAAATTAATAATGCACCCGGAACCGGCATTCGTTTCAAAGGCAATTAATTATACTATAACATATATCAACTAACAAAGAGTAAAAAAAACTCAATAACTTTGAATTGAACGAATGTTACTGTTCCCGTCCATGCCATAACAAGTGAACTAAGTCACTATCTATGGCAGGCGTAAAGAATATTGAATCATGATGAAACTTTCTGCAACCGAACGGATAGACGCAGTGAATATTGGCTTAATGCTGATCTCCTGTTGTATTGCCATCATAATACCCTTTGAATTATTCCTTTTTAGCTATGCCATTTTAGGGCCGATGCACTACCTCACGGAAATCTCCTGGTTGCATGATCGTAATTATTATACCAAAGGAAGATACGATGCGTTGTTTTTGTTAATTATAGGGGTTTTGGTATCTATCACTTTTTTCAACTCCATTTACGGACTCGAGATTGAATTGCCACCGCAATTCAATACAAAGCTGGCTTGGGTAGCTTTATTATCCTCGTTGGTTTTTGTTCTGGTAAAGAAAAACTTTTACCGGATTGTAGGGATATTTTTGATTATCGTCACCTCTCAATTATCCACCCATTTTTGGCTTTTTCTATCGGTTTTCCTGCCCACATTGGTGCACGTGTATATTTTTACCGGCTTGTTTATGCTCTATGGAGCTCTAAAAAGTAAGAGTCGGTTGGGAATAATCTCTGTTGTGATACTGGCTTTATGTCCGATTCTTTTATTCAATATCTATCCTGATTCAATCTTTATACCGGTTACCGAATACGGCAAGGAGGCCTATATCGGGGGAGAGCTTGGGGTAGGATTTTTCCAAATGCATATCCAATCCCTGGTTAGCTTTTTCGGATATTCCACAGAAGGTACCGATATGGCCTATTGGTTAAAAACGGTATTTGATACCAAAACCGGCATTCTCATGGCCCGGTTTATTGCCTTTGCCTATACCTATCACTATCTGAACTGGTTTTCAAAAACACGTGTGATTCAATGGCATAAAGTGCCTAAAGCACGATTCGCAGTGGTAATTATATTCTGGATCGTTAGTATCAGTTTATATGCATATAATTACACCGTGGGCTTGCTTTGGCTATTCTTCCTCAGCTATTTGCATGTGTTGTTGGAATTGCCGCTCAATTACACTTCTGTGATCGGAATTGGCAAATGGGTAAAAGAACGGTTTGCAGCGCCACAGCCCCAGCCTGTAGCAGATACTGTAATAAAGAACCCCAAAGTCAGTCCGGCAAAGAGCAGCCGAAAACGAGTGTCCTGATTTAAAACACCGGATCTACATCCGGAATGATCTGCACGCCGGAGAACCCTTTGGTATGCAGAATCAACTGGCGTTGTTCCAAAATTGTTGACTTTATGTCTTTCAGCAATTGATTGTTGCCCGGACACTTGATCAGCACTTCCTGGATATATTGGTTCCTGATCCTAGGAACCAATGCCGGCGCTGGTCCGTGAATAGTGATCTCTTTTATAACTTGTAAAGCTTCGGTTATTTTATTAGCAGCCTGTGCTGCTGTGGTTTCATCGCGGTGTTTAACAATAATCCGAATCAGTCTGACAAAAGGTGGATAGAGGAACATTTGCCTCTCCCTTATTTCGTGGCTAAACCAAGCTTGTACATTATGTTGCTGTACCCATTTTAAAACGGGATGTTCTGTATTATAAACTTGGATCAATACCTTTCCTGTTCCATCTGTTCTACCGGCCCTACCTGCAACCTGTTCCATCAGTTGAAAAGCCCTTTCGTTGACTCTGAAATCGGGAAAGTTCAGCAGACTGTCAGCGCTCAGAATTCCTACGAGAGTTACATTCGCGAAATCTAGTCCCTTCACCACCATCTGTGTACCCACCAAAATATCGATTCGGTGTTTTTCCAAGTCTTCGAGTAAATTGGTCAAACTGTCGCGTCCCTTCAGACTGTCGGTATCCATTCTTGCAACCCGCGCATTTGGAAAGGTCGCTTGTACCTCTTCCACTATCTTTTCAGTACCAAAGCTTTTGCTGATGATTTTACCTGCACCGCAAGAGGGACAAACCTTTATCACCGTACGCTTCAATCCGCAGTAATGGCAATGTAATTTATCCGTAGCCTTATGGTAAGTAAGTGAAACTGCACAGTTCTCACAGTGCGGCACCCAACCACAGGTGGTGCACAGTTGGAACGGGGAATAGCCCCTCCTATTTTGGAATAGAATCGATTGCTTATTTTGCGCTAAGCAATTTTGGATAGCCTCTTTGAGCGGCTGACTTAAAATATCCTTATTTCTAATGGCGTTTTGGGCGGATATACCGATGATTCCAATTGAGGGCATAGCTACCCCCTGATATCTTTCCTCCAGCAAAACACGTTCATATTTACCTCGGGTGGCGTTATACAAAGATTCTACTGATGGAGTAGCAGACCCAAGTATGACGTCGGCTCCATGTAGTTGCGCCAAATAAATAGCTGCGTCTCTGGCTTGAAACCGCGGTGCGGGTTCTTTTTGTTTAAAGGAAGGATCATGTTCTTCGTCTACCACGATCAATCCAAGATTATCGAAGGGCAACCAGATTGCGGATCGTGGACCGACCACCAACCGGTACTTACCTCTTTGCACCTTCTCCCAGATTTCAACCCTTTCGTTATTGCTAAACCTTGAATGATAAACACCTAGCTCCTCCCCGAAATAACTATAAAGGCGGGCTACCAATTGTGTAGTCAACCCTATTTCCGGCAACAGCAATAAAACCTGTTTCCCCGTAGCCAGGACTTCCCTGATCTTATGAATATAAAGTAATGTCTTTCCGCTCCCGGTCACTCCTTGAAGTAATACCGGCTTGTTTGTTTCCAGTGCGGCACCCAGTTGGTCATAAGCTAATTGTTGTGCCTTTGTTAGATGTACTGATTTCAGTTCTTCGCTCTTTGTCTGGAATATTATTCTGTCAACGGCCATTTCTTCTAATATGAAAACCCCCTTATCTACAAGCGCCCTTATTTGGGCGGCGCCGGCGCCTGTACGTTCTATCAGATCCGCTTGTTTCACGAATTGGTGCTGACCTGAAAATTGCACATAAGCCATAAGCAGTTCCAGTTGCTTTGGGGCTCTTTGCAGGCTATCGAACAGTTGGATCAGGTTTTCTTCTTTTTCGTACTCCTCGGTGAGTTTTACAAAGCGTTCTTTTTTTGGACGGTAGGGAGATTCAAGTGCATCGTTAATTACAGCTACCTCTTGTTCCAGCAACTCGTAAATCACCTCTGAGAGCGATTTTTGTCCAACCAGCTCTCTTAGTTCCGTCAGTTTAACCTCCTGTTTTTCCTCCAAGAAAGCGGCAGCGGGTGCGGTGAGGGCGCTCCATTCGTACAGCACATCGTCATGCGCGGGCATCCATTGTAATCGCGTCTCCCCTGAAAGTTTCAGGTGTGCCGGCAGGGCGGCTTGCATCACCTCACCGGGGGAAGCCATATAATAGTTTGCTATCCAATTCCAGAATTGCAGTTGGATATCGTTGACGATTGAGATTTCATCGAGAATGTTGCGAATCGATTTTACTCGATAATTTTCCGGTTGACGGTCATGTACATTGGCTACGATCCCGGCGTATTGTTTATTTCTACCGAGCGGAACTTCAACCCTCATTCCCGGTTGCACCAACCCTCTCAAGGCGGTTGGGATACCGTAAGTAAGGTGTTTGGGTAAATTCAACGGAAGAATAATATCCGCAAATCTAAATTCAGGCTGCATGATATCTGCAAGTTAGCAGGAATTATGTTTATCTCCACAAGCGATCGTGTCGATCCATGCCATTTTGAGCTAGAGGAAATAGGCGGGTTAGCTGTCTGCTCCTTCGATAACGATAACGATTTCCCCTTTGGGTGCATGTGCTTCGTACCATTCGGCCAATTCTATGAGTGTACCCTTTCTGGTCTCTTCAAACATTTTGGTGAGTTCGCGGCAGACTGCGGCTTGTCTTTCTGTTCCACAAACAGCTGCTAATTCCTTCAATGTTTTCACCAGACGGTGTGGGGACTCGTATAGAATGGTAGTTCGCTCTTCTGCAGCGATTTTATCCAGCATGGTTTTTCGACCTTTTTTGGTAGGCAAAAAACCTTCGAATGCGAAGCGAATGCTTGGAATGCCCGATTGAACTAATGCAGGTACAAATGCGGTAGCACCTGGGAGGCAGGTGACAGGAATATCCATTCGGATACACTCTCTTACGAGCAGGAAGCCCGGATCTGAGATACCCGGAGTTCCTGCATCTGTAAGTAATGCCAATGTTTGTCCTTCCTGCAATCTGCTCATAACCTGAGCCAATGCTTTGTGTTCGTTGAACTGATGGAAGGGCGTGAGTGGCTTTTGAATTTGGTAATGCCTTAAGAGAACACTGCTTGTACGAGTATCCTCGCAGAGAATTCCGTCGGCCTTTTGTAATATTTCGATTGCCCTGTAGGTGATATCCCCCAGATTTCCGATTGGTGATGGTATCAGGTACAGGTGCATTCAGCTTAGATTTCTGTCAGAGTATATTCGTAGTATTCCATTACCGGATTGGCCAGTAATTTTTTGCAAGCTTCTTCTGCGACTTGTACGGCTTCTTCTCTACTTCCTGCTTCGATAGTCAAGTTGATATGTTTACCGATGCGGACATCTCTCACCTGACCCAGGTCGAGATTGTGTAAACTATTGTTTACCGCCTTACCCTGAGGATCGAGTAATTCTTTCAGCGGCATTACGTTGATATTTGCTAGATATGTCATGATCTGATTATTATAATAAGCGATGTTGCAAAGGTAACTAAGCCTGTCCATACTCTTCACCGGAAACTACTTGTGGTTCCCGGTAAATCAGAGATAGAATAATATACAATACAATCACAAAAGGCACGGTTGCGGCTCCCAAAAAGGGAATGGCTATGGCTCCGACCACCACCAGAATTAGTCTTGGCCATAAATATCCCATATTCCATTTTGGAGGCATCAATTTAAAAAATTGAATTTTGGAGACCATCAACCAGCATAGAAGAGCGATTATCAGGTAGATTATCCATTTTCCCTGCATCCAGGCTCCAATGCCGTAAGGATTATAGAAATTGATCAAGGGAAATGAACCAACCAATATACCGGTTGCCGGTACGGGCATCCCTGTAAACCCGGATCCCTTGGTAGGGAACACATTGAACCGGGCCAGTCTAATGGCTGCGAAGCAGGCTATTAAGAAAGCGGGTGCCATTGACATCATTGAAACATCCATGGCAGATTCCTCAGCCATCCAGGCTGCCCAAAGCATTTTGAACAAAATCATGGATGGAGCGACACCAAATGACACCAGATCCGCCAGAGAGTCTAGATCTTTCCCGATCGGGGAATAAATCTGAAGCCCCCTCGCTGCGAGTCCGTCGAGCATATCACAAACAGCTGCCAGACCGATGAATACAGCGCCCCAGTAGGCTCTTTCTGTGCCAGTGACGTAATAGTACGAACTATTTATCAGAACCTGAAAAGGCTGAGAATCAAGTATAAAGGCAATTGCAATACAGCCAAAAAATAGATTGGCCAGCGTTAGCAGGTTAGGTAAATGCTTCATGAAGGATGCAGTAATCAGTCCGCTAAGTTAGTAGTATTAGCCGATTAGCCAATACCGTTGGCGGTTCTGGTTTGTCTATGTCCTATAAGAATGATCGTTTGACCCGAATTATTCCGGTACTACCAGTCGGAAACCGTTTCCGTGGATATTCACAATTTCTACGCTTCCGTCCTTCTTCAGATATTTCCGGAGTTTGGCAATATAAACGTCCATACTACGCCCGTTGAAATAGGTATCACTACCCCAGATCCGCTTCAGTGCTGTCTCTCTGGGCAACAGGTCATTCTTATATTCGCAGAGCATGGTCAGCAATTCATTCTCTTTAGGAGAAAGCGTTTGCGACTCGCCATTAATTTCCAGTGTACGAAGTTTGCTATTGAAATTGTATCCTCCAATTTGCCATTCTACCTGAGCGTGTTGCTTTTCCTGAAGCTCTTGATTACGCTTGAGGACTGCGCGGATTTTGTGGAGTAAGACTTCGCTGTCGAAAGGCTTGGTGATATAATCGTCGGCGCCTAGTTTATACCCGTTCAAGATATCCTCTTTCATGCTTTTAGCAGAAAGGAAAAACAGAGGAATATCAGGATCCACGTTTCTGATTTCTTCTGCAAGTGCAAAGCCGTCCATGTTCGGCATCATCACATCGAGCAGACAGATATCAAATTTTTCACGTCTGAATGCGGCTAGTCCCAGTATCCCATCACGGGCGAGTTCTACCAAAAACTCATTCAACTCCAGGTAATTCTTTAATACCTGACCAAAATTTGTATCATCTTCTACAAGTAAAACCTTATATCTTTCCTTTTCCATTAGAATAAATCAGAATTTTAGAAATCAAACTATAATAAGTTTATCATTATAATTGGAATGCATAAACAATGCCACAAAATAGTAAGATGTGCTTGAATCCTTATGAGGAGCTGTTCGACTCAAACAAATTTAACAAATATTTGAAATAATTTCTAATTTTCAAATAAACATTGGGCAAATCGAAAAACATTGTTATTTTTCTACTGGTATAATTATTGTGTTCGATTAATTTTAAATTGTGCGCGTTCTCTTAAACACATCATTAAGATCTACATCTCACTAAACAAGACATCTATGAAAAGGAATGTATTATTGTTTGTTGCCCTTGCAGCTGTATTGGGTACTGGCTGTGTCAGCCAAAAAAAATACAAAAAGCTTGAGGCAAGTCATCAGCAGTTACAGCAAAGCACTCGTGAATTACGTGCTGAGCAGCAAGAATGTCAGAGTAAACTGACCGCTTCTACTACTCGTGTAAACAGTATCGAGGAGCAATTAGCATCGGAGCGTTCCAATGTTGCAGCCTTGCAGGCAGCGCTGGACAAATGTCTTACATCTACTAGTCAGGGCAATGTCAACATCGCCAAGCTTGTAGATGAAATCAAATCTTCTAATCAGTACATTCAGCACTTAATTAATGCTAAGCATAAGAGTGATTCACTGTTGATGGTACTTACCAACAATCTGACTCGTTCTTTGAGCAGAGAAGAAATGCAAGATGTGGATGTGAAGGTGATCAAAGGCGTTGTATATATTTCATTGGCCGACAATATGCTGTACAGGTCAGGCAGTTATGAAATTTCAGATCAGGCCGATGCGACTTTGGCGAAGATTGCCAAGATCATCAAAGATCACGATGAATATGATGTATTGGTAGAAGGTAATACTGATAATGTACCTATTTCACGCCAAAACATTCGCAATAACTGGGATCTGAGTACTTTACGTGCGTCTTCGGTTGTTCAGGCATTGCAAACCAAATACGGTGTTGATCCAAAACGTCTCACTGCTGCCGGTCGCGGTGAATACAATCCTATAGCCAATAATGCTACAGATAGTGGCAAAGCGAGAAATCGCCGTACTCAAATCATCATTACTCCGAAGTTGGATCAGTTTATGGAATTGATCGATAAGGCTCCGGGCAATGAGTCGAATAATGAATAAATAATATCGGCTTTTTCGCCGTTCATAAAATCCCGGTTAATCCGGGATTTTTTTTTGCTTAATGCCAGAGTAACTGATTCTGTCGGTTCCAATTAAGATAAATTGATACGCCGATAGCGGAGCGAGCTTACGAGCGCCATTGAAACGATTGCCGGAAAACCGCGCATCGAGGTACCCCTCTGTTCTTTTACCTCGATGCAAAAGAACCAACCGAGCGAAGCGAGCTCATCGGCGCGATTGAAAATCAATAAATATGCCGATAACATACCGAACGAAGTGAGCACATGAGCGCCATTGAAACAGATGGGGCGCACTGCAGTGCGCCCTTACGTTAATAGTGTTATTAAATACTGTTAAATGAGGCACCTTTTCTTTGAAGATTAAGCTTATTTTCTATTTTTGTCGCCAACGCTCTCAAAGGCTTGATGTCTTAAACGAAAATAAATTTATTCCCCATGAGTTATCGCAACATTAATAACATTCTTGGATGGGCGACCGGTATCTTTGCATTCATCATTTATCTGATGACATTGGAACCCACAGTCAGTTTTTGGGACTGTGGTGAATTTATTGCCTGTGCTTATAAGGTAGAAGTGGGTCACTCGCCCGGTGCACCGTTCTTCATGCTGTTGCAAAGAGTATTCTCACTTTTAGCTGGCGGTAATGTGTACACCGGCGGCCCTTCGCAAAATGTAGCCGCTGTTATTAATGCTTTTTCTGCTCTTACGAGCGGACTCACCATCTTATTTCTATTTTGGACCATTACCCATATGGCGCGAAAGCTGGTGGTAACGGACGATAATAACGAACCCAAAGGAGCCCAGTTGATCCTGGTTATGGGCGCCGGACTAATAGGCGCACTGGCTTACACTTTTTCAGATACCTTCTGGTTTTCCGCTGTAGAAGCTGAAGTATATGCTACTTCTTCTTTCTTTACGGCTCTTGTGATATGGGCTATTCTGAAATGGGAAGACATGGCCGATAATCCCCATGCCGATCGCTGGCTGATTTTTATTGCCTATATGATGGGGCTCTCGATTGGTGTTCACTTACTCAACTTATTGACCATTCCTGCATTGGCAATGGTGTACTACTTTAAGCGTTACGAGCCCTCTGTCAAAGGTGGTATCATCGCATTTATTATTGGCTGTATCTTACTGGCTTTGGTTCAATTTGGCGTTATCCAAGGTATTCCCTGGCTGGCGTTCAAATTTGAAATGTTGTTTGTGAATAGCTTCGGACTGCCATTTGACACCGGTGCGATCTTCCTGTTGTTGCTTATCGCCGGACTGGTAATCGCTGCCCTGGTCTATGCAAAACGCAAAAACTACTATCTGCTGCACACCGGTATGCTGTGCCTGATCTTCATCCTAATTGGTTTCTCCAGCTATTTCGTGCCTGTGATTCGCTCCAGAGCAGACGTGCCTGTGGATATGACGAATCCCGATCGCGCGGATCGCTTCCTATCCTATGTAAACCGGGAGCAATTTGGACAGCAACCTTTGCTATGGGGACCCGATTTCAATACCCGGGTAGTTGACTACGATGAAAGAGGTAAAATGTACGATGCCGTTATTGATGAAAATGGCAAACCACGTTATGTGGTTGTAGGTAGCAAACCTAAACCGATATTCGATAATGCCGGGATGCGTTTCTTCCCCAGAATCTGGAGTAGCAACAACCCTAATCATGGGGCATTCTATCGGAATTACCTGAATCTCGGACCTAACGAAAACGCTACTTCCGCAGATAATTTCAAATTCTTCTTTAAGTATCAGACCAACTGGATGTGGTGGCGCTACTTTATGTGGAACTATGCCGGTCGCCAGAATGATGTGGAAGGACAAGGTGATCCTCGCGCAGGTAACTGGATTTCCGGTATCAAATTCCTGGACAAAGCCCGGGTTGGTGATTTAGATAAAATGGGTGACGGGTATAAAAACAATCCGGCCAGAAATCAGTACTACTTCCTGCCATTGATCCTGGGTCTCATGGGTATGGTGCTGCATTTCAATCTCCACCGGAAAGATGCCTTTATTGTTTTGTTACTTTTCTTCTTTACCGGTCTGGCTGTTGTAATGTATCTGAATAATACCCCCTTACAACCCCGTGCGAGAGACTATGCATATGCCGGTTCTACTTATGCATTTGCCATTTGGATCGGCTTAGGTGTCTTGATGGCTCGCCAATGGTTACAAAAAATAGTGAAAGGTACCCCCGGCGCTATATTGGCAATTGTAATTTGCTTAGTGGCAGTTCCTGCACTGATGGCAAAAGAAGGCTGGGATGACCACGATCGTTCTAAGAAAACGCTAGCTCGTGCTTCTGCAGTAAATACTCTGGAATCTTGCGAACCAAATGCGATTTTATTCACTTTCGGAGATAATGATACCTATCCGTTGTGGTATTTGCAGGAAGTAGAAGGTATCCGTACGGATGTAAGAGTAATCAACCTGAGTCTGTTGGGTATCGATTGGTATATCGATCAACTGAACTATAAAATCAACGATGCAGATCCGGTGCCCATGATTTGGACTCGGGATAAATACATCGGAGATCGTAGAAATGGTATTGCTTTTTATAACAATCCGTCCATTCCTTCTGACAAATATTTCAACTTGATTGATGTTTGCAAATTCGTTATCGATGAGAGTAAATCCAGTCAGTTGCCCACTCGCGATGGTGGTTCGATCAACTATCTGCCCACTAAAAACTTCTTCGTACCTTCTCTTTCGAAAGAAGAGATGTTAGCCAGAGGATGGATCAAGGCTGAAGACACTGCCCGTATCATCAACGAAATGAAATTCCAACTAGGTAAAGAAGCTGCCTACAAGGATGACCTGGCAGTGATGAATATTGTTGCCGCCATCGCACAAGCAGGTTGGGAACGCCCGATTTATTTCGGCGGTGGATTACCGGGTGACAACTACCAAGGCATGCAGGAATACCTGAAACTGGAAGGTATCGTCTATCGTTTGGTTCCCTTCAAATATATGGGTCCATCTAATAATGGTCGTCAGGACGTGGGTTTTGTTGATGTCGATAAGAGCTATAATTTATTTATGAATTATACATGGGGTGGTGCTGAAAGTGGTAAGGTTTATTTCGATGAGAAGAACCGTATCATGTTTACTGCGTATCGTAATAATGCACCTCGTATCGCTGAAGAATTAGCGAAAGTTGGTCGTACCGAAGATGCAAAACGTCTTATGGATCGTATCGACTCCTCTATCAGTCAGTACGCATACGCATACAACCCTTATATGCTGGGCGGTTTCGATCCTTCTGCGTATTTCATGGTGATGGGTTATTATAATATTGGAGATAAAGAAGGTGGAAGAAGAGTGAGTAAGAAATTTATCGATAATATGGAAGCTGATATCAACTGGATTCTCAGTTTGAGCGAAAGCAGAAGAGAAGGAATGATTTCTGACGTACAACGTAATGTCGGCATAATCCAAGCTATAAGCAGCGTTGCTTTTGCAGCCGGTGACGAAGAATATGCCAAAGAAATTACTCAGAAATTACAAGGATTGGTTGAGAAAGTTGGCAAGAATATGGGTGCCGGTGTCTTGCAACAACGCTAACAGAGATGGATATTTTGCCTGATATAAGGTTTATGATGGCTGCGATAGAACTCAGCCGTAAAAATCTGGACAACACTGCCGAGGGAGGGCCCTTTGGCAGTGTTGTTGTTTTAAACAATGAGATAATTGGTAGAGGATGGAATCGGGTACTTGCCACTAACGATCCCACCGCACACGCAGAGATGGTTGCCATCCGTGATGCATGTGCTCATATCGGGAGTCATCAACTCAGCGATTGCGATATTTATACTTCCTGCGAACCTTGTCCGATGTGCTTGGGCGCCATTTATTGGGCGCGCCCACGCGCGATCTTTTTTGCCAATACCAGAGCAGATGCCGCAGCAATAGGTTTTGATGATCAGCTGATTTATGAAGAAATAAAAACAGCTCCTGAAAACCGAATCATTCCCATTCAAATGCTGGGAAGAGAAAATGCCATAAAAGTTTTTGAAGCCTGGAAGAAAAAATACGGGGGTGCGCAATACTAATACCTATTTGCCATTCAACGTCTCCGCCCTACCTTTATACTAATCCCAGTTCTATCGCTGCTTTGAGTAATCCTATCGGCGACTTAGCATCAA
>CAZWPF010000035.1:0-27530 GCA_964636205.1 uncultured Chitinophagaceae bacterium
ACTTTAACCGTCTGATGTGACCGAAGAAGTAACTTTTAAAATTTGAGTCCATTTGTGTGTGTTTATTTTTCGGAGATCGTTAAACGCAATTTCTAAACTTAGAACGCAAAAATATTTATGCGATCTTTCAATACGTGTTAATCGGATGTTATTAATATTTGTTATCTAATTGCTAATTGAAGCGGTATGCATGGCAATAAAAAATCACATATAATATTGCTTATCGATTTTTATCGCGCTCCATACCGTGTGGAAACACAGTGTTTTCAAGCTCTTTATTAGAATTTTCTTGTCAACGATAGATACAGATCATATTGATTCAGGTACTTATCTCTTTTAATTTGGTTATTACTCCATCCCACAGCCGCTCCAAAGGTGGTACGATAGTGAAATGTCTTTTGGTATCCAACGGTAACTTGTCTTGTCAACCATTGTCCTGATAATTCCGGCCACATAATAATTCTCGTTCTATCATCCGGAGAGGTACCAACACCTCCACTTGCATACATGTATTCACTCCGCTCATTCATATAATATCTGGCGGTGAATTGGAATGAATAGTATTGCATTTTACTCAGTGTGCTTTGTCTCTGATCTACGTCTCCGTTCGGTTCGTAAACACTGATCAAACGTTCGGGATTGTCAATGATCAAATATCCCCGTAGATTAAACCAAAAATCACCGGCACCCTTTGAGATGGAGGCAACCCCGGAAACCATAGATGCCTTGTGAGTAATCAAATACGTTTCTTGCTCCTCCGGATCTGTACCCACGGTTGAGTCGATTACACTTTGAACATTCACATACCTGACACCCAATTCAGTTTCCCAATCATGCTTCCACCCTTTAAACAAGGAATATCCCAATCTCAAACCGGGAAACACATTCACATCCTGTGAATAAGCAGCAATGGCGTAAGAATACAGGGATTTAGTATGGCTGTAATAAAGATCCGCCTCACCCTGTAATCCCGCACGCTCATGTCTCCCTCCGATATTTGCTTTAACACCCAGTGATCCTGCTTTAAAGAATCTCCTGTATTCCACAGTCATAATCCGGTAAGGATTCAGATTATTCAAATTATACGTTGTTTGATGGTAGTACAACCCAAAATGATTACGCAGCATTTTGCCCTTTAAGTAATTGGCATAATCAACGTTCTTCTGTGTGGGTTGCAATGCTACCAATTTATCTGCCTCTTCTGCCGCCTCACGGTACATCCCCTTTTGCTCAAGCGTAGACGCCTTCTGTCTCACAAACCCAATACTCCCCGGGTAATATTTCAAGGCTTTCTCTGTCAATGCCAACGCGCTATCGTGTTCCTTCTGCTCATTAAACAGATTGATGGATGCATATAGTGCATTGGAGTCGTAAGGACTTACTTCCAGTACTTTTCTAAACTCCAGCAGCGCTTCGTCCCATACTTCTTGTCTCTGATACTCCAATCCGGAAGCCACCAGATTATCCAAATAAGATGCCCGATACACTTTATTATATGGATACTGACGCATCAGACTCCCTGCTATCATATAAGCCTGGCGATATTCTTTCTGTTCACTGAGTACGGAAGCTTTCTTCAATAAGAAATCCTTATCATTAGGATAATATTTTAAAGCCAAATCAGCATACCGGATAGCGCTATCATATCTCCCGATACCACTTTCGAGATTAACCAGGTAAGTAAGGGCATCTCTATTTTGCGGAGAAAATTGCAAGGCATGTTTAAACTGTAGAATCGCCTCTTCCATTTCGGCAACGTTCATCAACAACCTACCGGCCTGCATCTGTTGCTCTGTAAGAATAGCACCGTAGCGAGGATTGTCGGGATGCTGCGCTATCAATTTACTGATAACAGGGAAAGCCTCGTTGTATCTACCTGCGTCTGCCAATACAGATGCCTTCTTCAGCAACAAGGTCTCGTCGTCCATCTGATATTGCAAAGCCATATCCAAAGCACGAATAGCATTTTCGTAATCTCTCTGTTCAATATACAGATTGGCAATATGATTTATTGCTGCTGCGTTGGAAGGATCTATATTCAGTGCCCTTTCAAATTCTTCAAGCGCTTTGTCGTACTGCTTTTCACTTAAATAATATTTACCTGATGCCACTTTCAACTCAGACGCTCTCGCCCTTAAGGATTCAGATTCCGGATTTCTCCTCCATAATTCGTTAATGATATTTGCAGATTCGGTCTTATTTCCGAGTATCTCCAAAACATCTGCCTTTTTTGCGAGCAATGTTTCATCATTCGGATTAATTTTTAAACCGTGATTAATCCAATCCAGCGCATTCCGATAGACTCCCCTATCCATACTTATTGCAATCAGTTTGTTCAGCGCCTCTCTGTTGCCCGGACTTGCTTCAAGTACTGATTGATATAAAACATATGGGTCGGTATGTTCATAATAACGAGAGGCATTCAGTCTGGATTCCAGATCCATTTCACGCACCTTTGCATCATTTGGATAGTGCTTTTTCAAGACCTTCATCGTCTCGGCAGCATCCGCATACCGATGCATCTCCATCAGCAATCCCAACTTCCTCATCAAAAGCGTGTATGAAGTGGGATCGTTAGAAAGTGCCAGATTTACTTGGGCAAGCGCCGATTGATGGTCCCCTGTTTTCATACTCAATCCAGATAGATAGTCAATCACATCTCTGTTCTCGGGACTTACTTTCAATGCTGTTTCGAAATGGAACTTAGCCTGCGTGAGCAAGCCTTTATCTCTATAATATTTACCTGCTTCCTCATGGTGACCGGCATAGGCTCTTTGTGCATTTGGGTGATCGGGATAACGCTGAATAATCTCGTCAGCCAATGAATTCGCTGCGGTAAATTGCTTGTTAGCGTCGAGTATGGAAAGCTTTTTTATGCTGAAGTCGATGTCATTCGGGAAACGCATCAATGCCCTGTTAGCATAACCTAATGCCTGATTGACATTTCCATCACCCAGTTCCATGTTGATCGCATAAAAATAAGCATCACGGTATCTGGGGGAGCGATCTAATACTTTGATAATATATGGTCGCGCCGCTTTGTATTGCTTTGTAAGAATGTAAAGACGTCCGAGCAACAAATTGTAGTCAACGTTATTAGGATAACGATCCAATGCCCGACGGGTAAGTTCAATCGCCTTGTTATAATTCCCTCTTTCTGTATTTTTCAACGCTTCGTCATAAAGCTCATCCACGTCGGTCTTTACGACATTGGCGTTCAGCAATTGTGCCGACATTTCAGTCGAACAGAAAATTGCCATGATTATGATCACCAATACATTTCTAAGCATAATCAAAATACTTTTTCTTTTATAATACACTCGCCCGCTACTCAACTTTTGATTCCTTTCAACTGATTTACTATTAGATCAGGCACTCTGCGTAGCTCTAACTGCTTGAGGCTTTGTTTGGGAACGAGAATTGTTACCCTTACCAAACCCACGACGCTGCATATCGCCCCAAACGTGTCTCTTACCGGTCAAATAGAAAATATATCCTCTGATACCACAGAATAATACCAGCGGGTGATATAATATCATTTCAAACAAGGGCATCACACATAAACCAAGTGCTTCCGTCCATGTGCGATAATTTCTAAATGTCAGCTGATCCCAAAGAATGGCGATAACAGACATCAAGATAGAATAGGTGTATGCGAATGCTAGAATTAACAAGGCGTATGGCCAGTTAATGAGACCCATAATTACCAGTATCGTCATATATATAATACCCGTCAACTCGATGATGGGCGCCAAAAACTCAAAAAGGAAATTATAGGGATAAACGATTAATCCTAGTCGCCGATATCTGGGGTTGAACAAAACTTTGGAGTGCTGCACGATTAACTGCAGCAGTCCTTGCCCCCACCTAGTTCTCTGACGAATGAAGACCTTTAGGGTGGGTGGTCCTTCTGTCCAACAAAGTGTTTTTGGTATATAGCGAATCGCGTATTTAATTTTCTGTTCACAGCAATAGCGAATCATCCGTGAAATCATATCCTGATCTTCGGCAAATGATTGATAGTTATACCCCCCTGCCTGGATAGCGATTTCAGTATCAAATAAGCCCAAGCCACCGGATACGTTGGGAACTGCGTTGATCAGGCTCCATCCCATCTTACTCAGCATATAAGCACGGATATACTCGACTTCCTGAAAGCGCGGTAATAAACTTTTGGGTGGTCGCATCCGGATCAGTTCCCCTTCGTCGAAATCACATGAATTTGCCATCCGCAATGGCGCACCCACAGCAATCCCTCTCCGTTTGGGCTCCTGCATCACCGGTCTGATCAATTCTACCAGTGTGTCTTTGTGTAGAATACAATCCACGTCTGTACAAACGAAATAAGGGAACGAAGATGCATTGATGCCGGCATTTGATCCATCGGCCTTACTCTTTCCGTTTTCCTTATCTATTACCAGCAGTTTCGAAAAGGCTGGTTCGGTCGACTTATAAAATCCTTTTACCGGTTGCGTGGTGATTTTCTCATCATAAGCGAAATCCACTTTTACCAGTTTAAACTCTTCTATCAATAATTCCAAAGTCTGATCGGTACTACCATCGTTGATGATGATTACCTCAAACCTCACATAGTTCAGGGTCATCAACGAATGCACGTTGGAAATGATCGTCAGTTCTTCGTTGTATGCCGGTGCAATTACTGAAATCCCGGGAGCAATGGGAGAATAAATGATCGAATCGTTATCTGTATAGGAGTCTTTTTTCAGGTACCTTCTGATTGAGATCATCGACAGGAATACCAGAAAAAGATACGAGATGAACAATATCAACCCATAGAAAAATACGAAGTACTCATAAAACCACGCAACGCCGTCCAGAAAGAATCTCATATCACTGATATTTTACCTTTTTAAGGTTTAGTCTCTACACATATTTTATCAACGGATCCATACAATGCTTCAAAATCAGTTTATTTTCTGAAGAAGCATTTTCCATCAGTTCATCAATCAAATCGGGTTCATTTCTGCTATTATTTACGATAGATTTCGCAGCTGCTTTTCTAAGCCTGAAATCACCTGAGTATAAAAATTCATTGGTAAGAAAGTCGACATATCTTCCCGTTTGCATGCGACCCAATGCTTTAAGGATTTCCACCTGGCACTTGAGGGGCTGGTCGTTATAGATACCTACCAGTTGATCTTCTACCTGTTCAGCCTTAATCTTACCGAGGGTATTAATCGCAGCGGCACGGAGGTCATGATCTCGAGTTTCCAACAATCGCATGATGGATGGTACTGCTTCTGACTGATTGTAATGCACTACCAGTTTCAAACAGAAATGGATGATACTGGGGTTTGAGGAATAGGTAATCCAAGATCCGAAGTTGGGGATACTGATATTTTCGTTTGTGGTAATAATTTTAAACAATTCTATTTGATCCCACACCAACAAGCGATCCTCAGAGGAATCGAAAAACTTAAACGGATCGTTCTTACTTAACTTAATATAAGCATGGCGGGCCATGATTCTTACTTCACGAGAACGGTGGTGGGTAAGCGGCAGGATATATGCATCTGCGACGGGAATACCCATTGTCGCGAACTCTGTCAGCCCCTGTATCTTCTTAAAACGGCGGAGTGCACGCAATTTCTTAAGGCAGTATTTGTCCAGATTGAGCTCCATGAACAACTCGTTAAGCTCGTAGCTCATATTACCTCTCAGATCTTTCTTATATTCCAATAAACGATTAACCGCGACCTGCTTTCGGCCACGGATATATTGCTTCATTTTAGAAACGATCTCGGATTTTGATGAAAACCGCGACTGATCGCTCGTCTCAAAAGTGATATAAGCAAAGATCAGATCATCTATCAGTGGAATTAATTTACGAAATCGTTGTTCTCTTCTATACTTAACATAGCGATAGACCATCATCAAAATGATAGCCATGAGCGTAAAACTAACCGCCATTATAATTACAATAATGGATAGTTGAATTACTAGGGGTAGGGACTGGAATTTGTAGAATTTCTCGTCGAGGAAAAGCATAAGCAGTTGATCTAAAATTTAATGTTCTTCATTAGTTTTAACTCCTGCCTATGGAAAATCCTGTAGCAAATGATTTCCAACCAATTAAATTGGATTGTATTTTTTTAATAAGTGGAATTCCTGTTCTTGACATTAAATTGCCCCTCTGAGTTCTGTTTGTATTTTGAGACTGACTAATCGATCTGATTTCACCACCCGGCCTGCTGACTCCACTTTCTTCTACAACTTCTACTCTATTTCCTGTGGATCCGGAATTTCTATCGATCGGGAAAATCGGCCCTATCCCACCATCGTCGGTAGTGGATTGATTAGATTCATCGTCATCCTCGGCCATTGAGTCCCTCCCTGATTCGGTCGACGGCCCTATTCCGGAAGTCAAAGTGGGTGCAGCGTGTCGTATTAACAATCGCTGAATTCTTTGAACCAGTTCGGTAGCCATAAATGGCTTCTTCAGGAAATCATCTGCACTAAGACGGAATGCCTCATTAATGGTATCTTCATCAGCTACAGCCGACAATACCATTACTGGGACCCTTGACTCCGCCTTTATCGTTTTAATCACTTCAAACCCACCCGTATAGGGCATGAGTATCTCGGTGATAACCAAGCGATATCCAAATTTGTTAGTCCGCAACTTCTCAATAGCTTCTTTACCATGCTTTGCGGTATCGACTGTATATCCCTCCTGCACCAAAATTCTTTGAACCGTGTCACGTGTCAACTCTTTATTGTCAATCATCAGGATATCGTAGGCCAGATTGGAATTTATTTGTGAAGTTGTAACCATCATCTATTTCTTTATTCCCTCCGCCGCGACAAAATGCGCAGACAATTACCAATCATCATTTAATAATGCGTTGAGAAATTAATTATAAAAACATTATGCAAATACCTTATTTAATACCCCTGCCGGGCTATATCGGTTAAATTCACTCATAAAAGCAGATCTTGAAGCCGGCCCGAATCGAAGAGCCAGTAATTGGCGAATCCGCTGTTGCAGTTCAATTTCGATGAACGGCTTTTGAACAAAGTCATCAGCTCCAAACTTAAAAATGGTGCTCACTGTCGACTCATCGGCCTTTGAGGAAAGAATCATTACCGGGAGGTTCCAATTTACCTTAACCAATTTCATTAATTCCAGTCCGTCGATATGGGGCATTGCCAATTCAGTCAGTACTAAGCCAACACTCCCGTCCATTTTATGCAGCAAGTCCAGCGCAACCTGTCCATCTTCAGCAGTTGTAACATGAAATCCTGCCCGATCCAACATGCGACCGGTCAATTCGCGCGATGTTCTTTTGTTATCAACTAAAAGAATATCGAAATCCGTAAGTCCATTGTTTGCCTGCCTCATAAACTACTTTTTTAAGTGAACAGGACAAAAATAGACGAACACAATAGCAGAAATTTATACTGAATTGTTATTAACGACAGGATAACATTTGGCAAAAAATCACCGTGCGAGCATAATTGAGATCAATAAAATCCTCTGAAAAACATGTATTTCTGAATGTCGAAAGTGGCTAATTGTATGAATTAAACGTTCTCTGGCGCCACTCAACTCCGTCGGACACTTCGATAGATTATCGCCATTTCTACTATAAAGTGCGCATCCGATACCATACTCATTTGTAGTTATCTTTTATATATAAGCAGCGAAACGAATAACCCTTTATTTAATTACTTTGTAAACTTAAATTCACCTAAATTTCCACTAAGTAATTTCACTAATAAAATATTGTCGTCATGATCGTTAATTTAAGTCATCAACACAGTTTACTTTCTATATGGCTAAGTGAAATTCGGGATGAAGTGATACAAAAAGACCGACACAGGTTTAGAATGAATTTGGAAAGAATTGGAGAAGTTGCCGCTTATGAAATCAGCAAACGACTCAAATATCATGAAAAAACAATTCAAACGCCCCTTGGAATGCATGCCGGCACGACCTTAGATGCCCAACCGGTCATTGCCACAATTCTTCGAGCCGGAATTCCGCTCCAACAGGGTATGATAAGATTCTTCGATCAAGCTGATGCCGCTTTTATCGCAGCATATCGTAAATATCACAGAGATGGCTCCTTCGAAATAATTCAAAACTATGTTACCGCACCCGATATCTCCGACAGAGTCTTAATCATATGCGATCCAATGCTGGCCACGGGGGCATCGATGGGATTGTCGATAGAAACATTGACCAGAGTCAACAAACCAAGAGAAATCCATGTAGTTGCCGCAATCGCTTGCACAATCGGCATCGATTATCTTTTAAGAAAGTTTCCTGATATCCATATTTGGGCGGGCGATATTGACGAGGAATTAACTGCCAGAGGTTTCATAGTTCCAGGACTCGGAGATGCGGGAGACCTGAGTTATGGAGATAAACAACAATCATAATTCACAAGGAAAAAAATCTTTTTACATTCTCTTGCAGAATCATATTATTTGACTTATTTTGCTCTCACAAACGTTTTAACAATCCTTTTTTTATAAAAATCTAGAGATGAAAAAAATATTATACGGCGTGGGGGCTTTGTTGTTAGCAGGTACTGTACAGGCTCAGGATGTGCACTTTACGCAATATTTTACATCACCGCTTACATTAAACCCTGCCCTCACAGGGCTCACTCGTTGTGACCTGAGAATGGCAGCTAACTATCGTTCACAGTGGGGTAGCGTTTCTCCTCATCCATATGTTACCGGTACCGTTTCTTATGATATGGCAACTCTAAAGGGAAGCCTTCCTGAAGGAGACGCTTTAGGTATTGGCCTCCTCGGTCTGTTTGACAAATCTGGTTCTGGCGCACTTCAAAATACTACTGTAGGCCTGTCTGTAGCTTACCATAAATCTTTCGGACAGGAAAAACAAAACACCATCTCATTTGGCGTTCAAGGTTTTCTGGTTCAAAAAAGCATTGATTTTAATAAGCTCACTTTCGAAGATCAGTTTGATCCTTCTACAGGTACAACCATAAATGTTACCGGAGAAACTTTCGCAAATGCCGACCTTACTTACCCTGATTTTAACGCAGGTCTTATGTATACCGGCCGTTTGAGCGACTACTCTACCGCCTATGTTGGGGTTTCTTACTACCATATCGCAGAGCCTACTGAGTCATTCTTGGGCGGCAATCATACAATTGCTCCTCGTATCAGTGCCACTATCGGCGGCTCTTTCGACCTGAACGAAAATATGGTACTTTATACCAGCGGTTTATATCAACAACAAGCTAAAGCTTCTGAATTAGTAGTTGGTGCAGCTGCAGGGTTCGTATTAAATCCGGGTTATGACGAAGAATACTCTCAAAAAACCGTTCTTTATCTGGGTTCCTGGTATCGCTACGGTGACGCCCTTTGTCCTTACATCGGTTTTGAATGGTCTAAGATGCAGTTAGGTATCAGCTACGATGCTAACTTGTCTAAATTCACCGCCGCGACTCAAGGTCAGGGTGCCTATGAAATCTCTCTGATTTTCAACGGATGCATTAACCCGAGAGTTGCATCTCCTAAATACAATTTTGCTTGTCCTAAATTCTAATAAAAAGGATATTACGTTTGAGAAAGATCGTCTTAATGACGATCTTTTTTATTTTAATTTACTCACGTATCGATTGCCGGTAATGTAGAAACGATAAGGCAATAAGGCGTCTTCACCCGCATAATCAACTCCTATTCTAGGTGTGCTCTCCCATTCGGGAATCACAATCCCCCTGTCCTCTATATAGAGCGGCTCTCCTTGCAAAGACAAGCCGCTATGATGTGTTCTGATCCCCAGTGCGGTTGTTAAAACCCCCGGACCAGCCGTCAAAGACGGACCGGCAATTTGCATCCCCCTGCGAGCTTGCATCACCGCAATCCCATCCAATGGTTCAATCGCCCGGATCAATACGGCATGAGGCACTTCCTCACGATTAGTCACAACATTAAACAAATGATGTATGCCATAACACAGGTACACATAAGCCCTCCCGGGAGGCCCATACATCACTTCTGTCCGATTTGTACGCCTCCCGTTCCAAGCATGCGAAGCACGGTCGCGTTCACCCGCATAAGCCTCAGTTTCAGTGATCATCCCCGCCGTTCGAATTCCGTCAAAACTGCTCACCAATACCTTACCCAACAAGTCCCGCGCTACCTGCACCACATCCTCCCTCTGATAAAATGAAACCGGAAGTATCATTGTCATAATTTTATAGCTTAAGTTGAAGCATTTTAATGAAATTTGCATTGATGCGTTCACAAAGCAAAGTATACCTTATTCCCGTGCCATTGGCCGACCAGGCAGTGCATACACTAGCACCCGAAATAGTTCAAAACACAGCGATACTCACTCACTATTTTGTGGAAAATGCACGTACCGCGCGCCGATTCCTGCGATTACTTCATCCCGATCTGGCGCTGGAACCTCTAAATATCTCTGAAATTGATAAAAACAATGGTGCCGACCAAACCCTTTTGATAAACTGGCTCAAAGAAGGCCATAATTTCGGCATTATGAGCGAGGCAGGCTGTCCCGGTATCGCAGACCCGGGAGCTGAAATCGTGGCCGTAGCACACCAATACGGGGCTACCGTTATACCTCTCACCGGACCCAGCTCCATACTACTTGCGCTGATGGCTTCGGGACTAAACGGACAAGGTTTTTACTTTCATGGGTATCTGCCGGTAAAGGATCAGGAAAGAGCAAAATCTATCAAATTGCTGGAAACACGTTCAGCAAAAGAAAAACATACTCAGATATTCATTGAAACACCTTATCGAAACAATAAGTTGCTCAGCGACCTCCTGGCTAATTGCAATAATCAAACGTTAATCTGTATTGCTCAAAACATCACGGATAAAGATGCATTTATTAGAACCATGTCGGTAGGAGCATGGAAAAAACAGGTACCAACATTGCCAAAGGCTCCGGCTATTTTCTTATTGCAAAGTCAGTAAACCCTCTGCCTGACCTGATCAATACGATCAACTATTACCTGACCACCCGTATTATTTAAGCTATCGTATCGCTCTCCTCGCCAGGGTAAATAACCTTTAAACTGACGGTAGTGCAGACGTACTGTGCTGCCAATGCACTTTTCCAAACTATCAGCTACGCGTTCGTCCGTTACACTAAAATAAAAATATCGCGGTGAAAGAGGTGAATCCTTACCTCCGAAAGCAAGTTGAACCAACTCTCCCTCATAGGTCTTGAACAAATCTCCCTTTCTGGAAAATTTCAATAATTCTCCTTCCCGGAAACCATCGTCATAAACCTTGTAATACTGCCAATAAACAAAAGCACCACCGGCTAACAGCATGATTAAGATCCCTAAAAAAAGTGCTTTTCTCATAAAACCCGTTTTGCAAAAATGCGATTGTCGAACGCTATCCTTCTCAATTCAATTTACTTCATCAGAGTCGATCCGCTACTATTTGATCTACAACTGTGGGATCCAAAAGCGTGGAAGTATCTCCTAGACTGTTTAATTCTCCCTCAGCGATCTTTCTAAGTATCCTTCGCATTATTTTTCCGCTTCGGGTTTTGGGCAAATCCTTTACAAACTGAATTTTATCCGGTTTTGCAATGGGACCGATGAGGCGGGAAACCGTCTGCAAAATATCTCTCTTGGTGAGTTCAGGATCTCCATGATGACCCTCATGAATCACAAAGGCGTAGATGCCCTGTCCCTTTATATCATGCGGGAACCCCACCACAGCACTCTCCACAACTCCGGCGTGCATGTTAATGGCATTTTCCACTTCAGCCGTGCCAATTCTATGACCGCTCACATTGATTACATCATCAACTCTGCCTGTAATTCTGTACATACCCTCACTATCACGATAACAACCATCACCGGTAAAATACATATCCTTAAATGTAGAAAAATAAGTGGTCCTGCACCGTTCATGATCCCTATAAGTAGTGCGAATCATTCCCGGCCAAGGGAAACGAATACAGAGATAACCGGATACGTCATTTCCTTCCAATACCTCCCCGTTTTCATCAACTATTGCCGGTTGCACCCCGGGCAAAGGCAAGGTCGCATACCCCGGTTTAGAAGGTGTTACGCCGGCCAATCCGGATATCATCACACCACCTGTCTCGGTTTGCCACCAAGTATCGACCACCGGACATCTGTTCTTTCCGATATTAGTGGCATACCAATGCCATGCTTCCTCGTTAATAGGTTCTCCCACCGAACCTAAAACCTTAAGACTGTCGAGCCTATGTTGCTCAACAGGGGCTGTCCCGTAATGCATCAAACTCCTTATAGCCGTAGGCGCAGTATATAAGATGTTCACGTTAAATTTATCAACCACATCCCAAAACCTACCTGCATCGGGCCATGTAGGCACTCCTTCGAAAATTACCGTAGTAGCGCCCACTGCGAGGGGACCGTAAAGTATATAACTATGACCCGTAATCCAACCGATATCCGCAGTACAAAAATGCACGTCTCCCGGTTGATATTGGAATACATTGGCGAAAGTATATGCCGTGTAAATCATATACCCGGCAGTGCTATGCACCACCCCTTTGGGTTTGCCGGTAGAACCGGAGGTATATAGTATAAACAAAGGATCTTCGGCATCCATTTCCACCGCAGGACAGTCAGGATTGCCCATGGTCTCTACCTTTTTGATCTCATCTTCCCACCAAACATCTCTTCCTTTTATCATGCTCACCGGAGTGCGCGTACGAGTCAGCACAATAACTCGCTTCACAAAATCGCAATGTTCCAACGCATCATCAATAACCGATTTCAACTGCACTTCTTTGGCACCTCTGAAACCGCCATCGCAAGTAACCACAAATTCTGCCTCTGCATCCTGAAGCCGATCCGCAATACTTCTGGCACTAAATCCCCCGAAAATAACAGAGTGTATGGCACCAATTCTGGCACATGCCAGCATTGCAATAGCCAACTCCGGCACCATTCCCATGTAGATGCAAACCCGATCCCCTTATTTTACACCATTATTCATCAGCACATTGGCAAACTGTATTACTATTTGATAAAGATCTCTATAAGTTAATACGCGATGGTGCTCTTCAGGGTCGTTAGGCTCCCAAATTATTGCAGGTTGATTACCCAGTAATCCTAAATGCCTGTCTAAGCAATTCTCGGTGATATTCAATTTACCACCTTTAAACCACTGAATTTCCGGGTCGCGAAAATTCCACTCCAACACTCGTTCCCATCGCTGCCGCCAATAAAAACTGGATGCTATATCCGCCCAGAACCCTTCCGGATCCGAAACGCTCTTCTGCCATGCAGCCTCGTACTCTTGCTGTGTTTTTATTTTGAATGTATAGGGCATAATATCCAAACATTTTCTGGTTGTAAATAAGGAAAGCAGACCCTTTAGGTCTGCAATTTTCCTTTACATAGTTACATATTTATGACCAGATTTTCTGCTTGGTCGCCAATTTTTAACAGTCGTTAAGGGCAATTATCTTAATCAACCACGGGTCAACCAACCCCTTCTCCCGGCAGTCGCTATCGCATAAGGCGTGATCCAAAACAAACCGAAGGCGAAAAACAAGGCGTAAGGATAAGCCCAAACAGAACGGGAAAACTGATAACGTCTGGCGTAAATCATCACTGGAATACTACCAAAAATGAGAATGCTGACCAGGGTTGCGCAAATAGACAGCAACGGATAAGATACTAAAAACATCAGCATCAGGACAATGGCAGGATAAGCCATGATTAGTTTGATCCATTGATTTACGAATAACAAGCGGGCTCCGGCCTTCCCTTCATTTCTAAAATTAGAAAAGACAAAGCGCGACATCATAATATTTTCACGCACATTGCTCCTTCCCCAACGGATAAACATTTTAGACAGTCCCTTATAACGCTCGGGCACCTGCGTCAATACATGTGCGTTGCTCTGAAACATTGTTTCATATCCTTGCTTCAAGATCATATTCGTCATCGCACGATCTTCGCCAATGTCAGATGGCTTACCCATAAAGCGTTGGTTGATCCATTCGGGTAAACAACCGAAAACTGCTTCCCTACGATACGCAGCCAACGCACCAGGAGTACATAATACTGTCTTTAATTTACTTTCAGCAGCACGTACAAATTCAAAACTAAATACAAAGCTCACGTTCAACATTCGTGGAATTATGCCCGACTTGCTATTCAGAACCTGCACATTTCCCGCAACGGCACCGCAATTTTCATTCACAACAAAAGGACTCACCAGATTTCTCAATGTATCAGCCTTAACCTCTGAATCACTGTCTACGGTTACAAACACCTGACCGGATCCTATGTTAAAACCACGGTATAATGCGTGGCGCTTCCCCTTGTTGCGAGGCTGTTGATAGATCGAAATTCGATCTCCTAATTCTCTCTTTGCTTCCTGCATCCAATACCATGTATCATCGGTACTTCCATCATCAATGGCAAGCAACTCCAACTTCTCTGCCGGATAATCGCTGGCCGTTAAGCTTCTTAAAGTGTGCAAGACTTGCTCCCCTTCGTTAAAAGCAGGAACAATGACCGTACAAGTAGGTAACTCCTTATCTGATACAGACTCTATCGGGCGGTATTTGAGATATAAGAAAAGGCTAAACAAATAAAAGCCGATTTTGTAAGCAAAAATTGACATGGTAGCAATCATCAATCCCCAGCCAAAGCTCGTCTCGATGCGCTCTAAGTGAATTTGCTGAAATTCAGCCTGAAAGAAAATAGTAGCGACTGCCGCTGAAATCAACAGGAAAAAAGTTGCAACCAATACAATTTGAGACTTAGTAAATCTTAAATTTGAAACTATCCTGTTAACTATCCATTTCAGATTAATTTGATCAACCGGAACTGAAACCGGATAAAATGATTCATTGTTATACCCTGTCTTGCCGGTGTTAAAATCAAATTTGTCTGCTAGCGTCTGCTCCGATGATCTTCTCAATGCGTCTATCATAATCGTGTACTTTTAAAGTCAGTATGAAGGGAATCGAATTCCCTACACGATTATTTAATTTGCAAAGCATGTACCTCACATAATATATACTGTAAACCAGCGCCTTAGAAAATTATATTTTAAAAATACTGTAGAATTATACCACAGACTGTTGCGTAAATCTTATTTAAAATCCACTAAAATACACGGCCGTCCAAATACCTACCAGCTTAAATCCTTTCAATTTTTGTCATGCCGATTGCCAGTCACATAATTTAGAATCACCTTATCAAATTCCGCTTGTTGTCCGAATAAAAACTCAACCGAAATTGGTGCCGCAATAATTGTAATATCCTGAAGTTGTTTGTCCCAAAGCCTCAAACGCTGCGCATCCTTCTCAGTAGTTAAAACAATAGTATTTGCTCCACCTATCTTTACAGCCCCTTGTATTGCAACAACGTCCGCAGCTGTAAAATAATGATGATCGCGATAACGGAGCACTTCAACTACCTGACCAAGATCGGAGATTGATTTGATAAAGGCTTCCGGACGAGCAATACCTGCTACGATCACTATCGGCTGACCTGCAATGACATAGTTCTCTTTACTCCTAATTTCATAAGGCTGTCCATATTTAAATCCGGTAAAGAACACCCTTTGATGCGATAAAGGATTAAGCTGTCTGACAAAATTATCCGCCTCCTGCTGTGTTATTGCTGAAGGACACTTGGTTACAATGATAACATCCGCGCGTTTGGCACCTACCTTACTTTCCCGCAGTCTACCCATGGGCAACACTGAGTCTTTAAAATAAGGCTGTTCGTATTCAGTTAACAGTATATTGAACCCCGGCCTTACAGTACGATGCTGATATGCATCGTCCAGCAACACCACCTCAACCTCCGGGTGTTTCCCGATCAAATCCGGAATGCCCGTCATGCGCTCCTCGGCCACACTTACAAGAATGTCGGGGAATTTCGAAAAATACTGCATTGGTTCGTCCCCGATCTGATCAGCTCCAACGTTCTGACCAGCGAGTAGAAATCCGCGCGATTTACGTTTGTATCCTCTGCTCATGGTTGCAACCTTGAATTGATCACGTAATAACCGGATCAAATATTCAACATGAGGAGTCTTGCCAGTACCGCCTGTAGAAAGATTTCCGACAGCTATGACCGGTAAATCAAATCGAACTGAAGACAAGCGCCCCGAATCAAACAAATAATTGCGCACACGGGTAATCGCATCGTAAACCAGCGAAAAAGGGTATAATAAAAAACGCATCTTGGGGAGTTAAAAATTTATATCGAACAACATTTTTGCGACCTGACGATCAAAAGCCCACCCGGGCTAAATTATATTCCAGAATTTTTTCGTCCGGATCAAATGATTTCACCTTATCTAGCTTCAAATGCGCAATTCCCGCCTCAATTAGCTGCTCCCGCTCAAATGGCTCCGCCTTCGCTTCTGCCCGCAAATGATAAGCACCCGCTTCCAATAAACAAACTTCCGGCATCAGACCGATTAATTCGCTGCCTATCAGACTCAAACCGAGCTCTGCTGCCAGTTCGCTACACACTTCCCAGGCTTTCAACGGACTGGTAATCTGATAATCGAGGAGATTCATCGACACCTGAGCACATTCGAACTCATCCATAAACCAACCTATTGCACGTAGCTTTTTAAGTCGACCGGGGATATGCTTTTTTACCGAACCTTCGACAATCCGATATCCACTTTCCCTGATACGCTCTGCAATATAGATTGCGTCTCGGACATCTCGGGAATTGATGGAGATATTGAATGCTACCAATAATTTCCTGGCTCCGATTACAGTAGCACCTACTGCAGGTTGGAAAATTGTAGGACCGAAATCAGGGAGCCATTCAGACTGCTGCATCTTCTTCGCCAGTCCTTCGTATTGCCCTAGTCTGATATCCGGTAAAGCACGTCTCCAGGACGCTGTGGCTGAATTTTCATATAGAAACACAGGAATACCCAGTTCTTTTCCGACACGCTCCGCCAACAATCTTGACCAATCTACTGCCTCTTCCATAGTCATATTTCGCAGTGGAATCAGCGGACAGACATCTGTTGCACCGATGCGAGGATGAGCGCCATCTTGCAATCGCATATCAATCAACTCCGCGGCCTTCTTAATTCCGCGCCATGCGGCTTCAACTACCGCCTCCGGTTGCCCCGCAAATGTCATTACCGTCCGATTGGCCGATATCCCTTGGTCTATATGTAGCAAACGAGCTCCTGCGACAGATTGCAGCTCGTTGGCAATTGCTGTAATCACGGCCTCGTTTCTTCCCTCACTAAAATTAGGTACACACTCCAATAATGGCTCATCATTCCCCATGGTGCTAAAATAGAATATTTCAACTATAGACCGGTAATGATGACGATATACTTTCGTTAATCTGTTTTGACCTAAAAAGAAATCGGGGTGACTGTTTTTTATACAATCGACCCCGATTATTCTTGTGCTTCTGATGAATCAGAAACATCCCCCTTTGTAGTTCTATTTTCTTGCTTTCAGTGCGTCTTTAGTAGACTCTGCACGTTGTAAATGCCCTTGCATAACAGGCAGTTTCTCATTTGCCCAAGAGCGTACCTCAGGATCATTCATATCATTAGCTTCATCCTGAAATTTGTTAACCAGTTTCTTATGTTCGCGAACAGTGTAGTCTACATATTCTTCTTCAAAATCGGCACCTGTTTTAGATGCAATTCTTTCATAGTCCTTTTGATTTTCATCTCCGGGCACTACGGGCAGTACGATACCTTTTGTCTCTGCAAGCGCTTTTAATTCTTCGATAGCTCGGGTATGGTCACCCACAATACTTTCTGCCAATTGTTTCACTTGGGGATTTTCTGCCCTTGCGGCGGCCAATTCACCCAAGCGTACAGCGGTAAGACCTTCATCTGCCACCCATACTGCAAATTCAGCATCATCTTCGAGTGATGAGTTTTTCAAGTTGTGGTCATTAATATCTTCAGCTAGTTCCTTACTATCTGTTTCTCCGGAATTATTGCATGCCGTCATTCCGGCCATAGCTACCAGTGATAAGCACCAAATAAGTTGTTTCATATGTCGTGATTTTTTAGTTACGACATTATGCTTAAAAAAATGGTGCCATGCGGTCTCTTCCGTCAGGGGGCGACTTGCCACTTTATTACGATGCTCCCCAACCAGTCCAACAGATGCCTCAATATCCATATTTTTCTTTCCAAACCTGTTTCAGATATGCCTTTATTTTTTGCTCCGCTGCATTGTTGCCTGGTTCATAGAATTTAGTTCCGGAGACAGATTCAGGAAGGTACTCCTGATCCGCAAAATTCCCGGCAAAATCATGTGCGTACTTGTACTCCTTTCCATAGTCCATATCCTTCATCAACTTTGTTGGAGCATTCCTCAAATGCAATGGTACGGGCAGGTCTCCGGTTTGTCGAACCAATGCCTGTGCTTTATTGATCGCCATATAGGCCGCATTACTCTTTGCTGAAGATGCAAGGTAGGTGACACACTGTGCGAGCACAATCCTGCCCTCCGGCCAACCGATCATCGACACTGCCTGAAAGGTTGTAGTTGCCAACAACAAGGCATTGGGATTTGCATTTCCAATGTCTTCACTCGCCAAAATGATCAATCTTCGTGCAATGAATTTTGGGTCTTCGCCGCCTTCGATCATACGAGCCAGATAGTACACCGCAGCATTGGGATCGCTGCCCCTGATCGACTTGATAAAGGCTGAAATCAGATCGTAATGTTGCTCGCCGGTTTTATCATACAATGCCATTTTTCTTTGCACAATATCCTGAACGACCTCATCGTTGATTACGATTTGATCATCGTTCATCGACGAAATTATAAGCTCCAGCAAGTTTAACAATCTGCGGGCATCTCCCCCGCTCAGGCGGAGCAATGCATTCCATTCTCCAAGTGTTCGACCCGATTGTTGCAGCCAGCTATCTCTTTGAAAAGCCTGATTAACGATAGCCTTTAAATCATCTTCCGATAAAGATTCGAGTACATAGACCTGACATCTGCTCAATAGGGCACTGATCACTTCGAAGGAGGGGTTTTCGGTAGTGGCACCGATGAGGGTAATAATACCTTTTTCAACTGCTCCGAGCAGACTATCTTGTTGTGCTTTATTAAAACGATGGATTTCGTCGATAAACAACAGCGCATGACCTGCTTTGCGTGCTTGTTCGATCACACTTCTGACATCCTTTACTCCGCTATCTATAGCACTCAATGAAAAGTAAACCATATCCAGGGATCGGGCTATTATTTGAGCCAATGTCGTCTTTCCCACACCCGGAGGTCCCCAGAAAATCATCGATCTCGGAGCCTTATTCTTGATCATCTGATCCAACACCTTTCCCTGCCCTGCCAGATGTGCCTGTCCTACAAATTCCTCGAGTGAGGTCGGCCTCATTCTTTCTGCCAGAGGAATATTACCGGCCGCTTTCAGCATAATTTTCATTTTTTTAAAGTCCCTCAAGTCAGCAAATGGTAGTTTTTTTATTTCAATCAACCATTTCTTTTACCTTCGTGAAACTATGAAATGCAAATTACTAATACTGTCGTTCCTGTCTGTGTTTTTTGTTGCGCAGAGCCAAACCGGTAATTCCAATTACAAAGAAATTGGGGCTCCCATGCCTGCTATCAGATTAGTAGTCCCTCCTTTAACAGTTAATGAGTCGACTGCTAAAAAGGGTAAGAAAGTTGCAACCCCACAAAATCAAATTGTTACCGAGAAAGAATTGAAGAATGATGCGAATTTGTTGGTAATGATGTTCAATCCTACCTGTGGTCATTGTGAAGAGCAAACTGATTTATTTCTTCAGAATATCAGCTTGTTCAAAAAGTCAAAATTGGTCTTGATGGCCGGTGCACAAATGATACCATATTTGGAACATTTCAACAGAGGAAGGCAGATTGACAAATTTCCTCAAACCATAATTATGGGTGTCGACAGTTCGCAATTCATTGAAAAAACATATCTCTACGAAATATTGCCTCAAATCAATGTCTACGATGCAGAGAGGAAATTGATTCGTTCTTTTACCGGGATCGTACCCATTGACAGCATCCGCAGCTATATACAGTAACCACAAAAAAATGCATGATGAGCTAGACTCACCATGCAAATAAAACCCAAAAAAGACCTGCGACGGACTATTCTGAGAGTTTAAGATACGCTTTCATTCTTGACGTAATCTCTTAGCTTTCTGATATAATCAAAATAGCCTGCTTCCATTCGTATCCAGAATACGATAAATATCAATAATCCCACCCCGAAGAAGGTATAGATATAATTAGCGTATTCTTGATGACCGGCAATAAATCCGATAATTCCGGCTACCAGCAGAAAACTGCAGAAAATCACGATAAGCAAAGGACCACCCTGATCGATTTTCCGCATCTTTGATTTGATAACAACACGGGTTTTAGTGCCGTCACTATTATCTAATCTGATATGCGTAATCGGTAAAGTTCTTAATGATTCTATTTGCTCAGCGTGGGGAATTATCTTCAGTTGCCGATCCTTTTCCATCACCTCAAAATCCAGATCATGGACTTTGACGCGCTTGCCCAACAGGCGGTCTCTGATTTCCTCTATAGCTCTGGAAGACTGATACCGATAAGTTCTTGTAAATAACATAGGCAAACTTTTTTTGGTTTAAAGATCGTTTCTATATGAAGGTAATTACTATTTTTTATAATAAAAAAATATTTACTCCAAGCCACAAATCCACATTTTCTGACAAAACGTTAAAGAGCCTTTAAATATATAGACGCAGAAAGGTTAAAAAAGGTTTGCATATAACTTGAAAAAGCACTTCTTTAACAATATTTTAACGTTTTGAGTTATCTTCATCGGAATTACGAACTCCTTATAATTGAACCATTTTAAATCAGCTTAAGGCTTCGTTAGCCATTTGCGACTTCAGACAAAGGCAGAATAACTATAATTAATAATCTCCTTTGATCCCTAAAAGGCAAAAGGGGACTGTCTTTTCAGACAATCCCCTTTTGTATTAATCTATTAAACTGATCTTACAATCGGATATCAGCATCATCAGCACCTGGCTGATCGGCATCCTTATTGGGTTGATCTGCCGCCGGCTTATCCTTGAATCGTTCCGGACGATTAGATCCTCCATTATTTCTTGGTCTGCGATCACCACCGTCTCCATTACGACCACCATTACCGTTAGGTCTGCGTTCTCTCTTCTCCGGTTCTACATAACCTTCGGGTTTTGGCATCAGCACTTTCCGGCTCAATCTTAACTTTCCGGTTTTAGGATCAGTGCCAATTAATTTGATCTTTACCTTATCTCCTTCGGATAATACGCCGTCGAGTGATTCAAGTCGCTTCCAGCTTACTTCAGAGATATGCAATAATCCTTGTTTACCGGGTAAGAATTCCACGAATGCACCGAATGCAGTAATCGACTTCACGGTACCTTCATAAACCTCTCCTATTTCAGGAACGGCAACGATGCCTTTAATTCGAGCCATTGCCTGGTCGATACCTTCTTTATTTGCGGAGAATACTTTTACATACCCTTTTTGTTCTTTCTCTTCGATAGAAATAGTGGTACCGGTTTCTCTTTGAATTTCCTGAATGATTTTACCACCTGGTCCGATGACGGCACCGATGAACTCGGCGTCGATGATAATTTGCTCTACTCTCGGAGTATGTGGCTTCAGTTCAGGACGGTGTTCCGGAATACACTGATACATGGCTTCGAGGATATGTAATCTACCACGACGAGCTTGTTCCAAAGCCTGACGCATCACGTCCATGCTCAGTCCGTCGACCTTAATATCCATCTGAATACCGCAAATACCATCTCTGGTACCTGTAACTTTAAAGTCCATATCACCCAGGTGATCTTCATCGCCCAAGATATCGGTCAGTACAGCCCATTTACCATCTGTAGCTCTGGAGATCAAACCCATGGCAACCCCACCCACATGTTTAGGGAAAGGTACACCTGCATCCATCAATGCCAGCGAACCTGCGCATACAGTGGCCATGGAAGAGGAACCATTGGACTCCAGAATATCTGATACAACTCTCACAGTATATGGATATTCAGCTCCCGGCATCATTTGTGCCAATGAACGTTTAGCCAGATTACCATGACCTACTTCTCTACGACCCGGAGCCCTTAAAAATTTCACTTCCCCTGTTGAAAACGGAGGAAAATTATAGTGGAGAATAAATTTGGTATAATCAGAAGTCGCGGCACTTTCAACCAGCAATTCATCTTCGCTGGTACCTAAAGTTACTGTAGTCAGCGACTGAGTTTCACCTCTGGTGAACAAAGCGGAACCGTGTGGTGAAGGCAGAAAATCAACCTCCATAACCAGCGGACGAACTTCATCCAGTTTACGACCATCCAAACGAATACCTTCGTCGAGAATCATATTACGGACAGTGTAGTACTGCAGATCTCCGTAATATCTCTTTGCCAAAGACTTCGCCTCGTCAGACAGGGTTTCACCTTCAGGCATTGACTCTTCCAGATGAGTCATCAATGCTTGCTGCAATTCATCAAAAGCAGCACTACGCACATGCTTGGGAGAAGCAGCGCGAGCTATTTCTAAAACTTTAGCAGCAGCAAAAGCTTCTACTTTTTGTTTGATTCCATCATCTTCAACTGCAGGTGTGTATGCACGTTTACCTTGCACCCCTACCTTCTCTCTCAATTCTTCCTGAGCCTTGATTTGCACCTTAATCGCTTCGTGGGCTCTTTCGATTGCCTGGATTAAATCTTCTTCCTGGCATTCTTTAGATTCCCCTTCCACCATCATAATGTTCTTGGCAGTCGCACCTACGATGAAATCCATCTCAGCATCCTTAAGCTGAGTACGGCTCGGGTTAATTACAAATTCGCCATTAATTCTGGCTACACGAACTTCCGAAATAGCCTCTTGAATGGGAATATCAGAAACTGCCAGTGCTGCTGAAGCGGCTAAACAAGCAAGTGCATCCGGCAATACCTCAGGATCTGAGGAAATAAGCGTAACGATAACTTGTACATCGCAATAATAATCTTCCGGAAATAGCGGACGCAATGCACGGTCGATTAAGCGGGACACCAAAACTTCGGAATCGCTGAGTCGCCCTTCGCGTTTAAAAAACGAACCCGGAATACGACCGGCGGATGCAAATTTCTCCTGATAATCTACGGTAAGTGGGAAAAAAGACTGACCGGGTTTGGGTTCCCTATTGGCGACCACTGTAGCCAACAAAATACACTTGCCTAAACGAACAGTAACGGCACCGTCCGCCTGACGGGCAAGTTTACCCGTTTCTATTATTACTTCCCGGCCATCATCCAATTTGAATGAGACAGAAGTTGGTGTTAGAGTCATATAATTAATTTGGTGTTATTTCAAAAAAAGCTACTCCCAATTGTAAATCGAATTGGGAATAGCTTAACAAATTTATATTAAAATTATTTACGGAGACCAAGCTTCTCGATAAGTGCACGATAACCGTTAAGGTTAGTACGGCTCATATATTGTAACAAACGTTTCCGACGACCCACCATCTTCATCAATCCTCTGTGGGTAGAAAAATCTTTCTTATTTTGTTGCAGATGCTTTGACAAGTGGTTGATACGTTCAGTCAAGATTGCAATTTGAGCTTCAGTAGAACCGCTATTGGTTTCGCTTCCTCCGAATTCCTGGAAAATTTTCGCTTTTTGTTCAGCGGATAAATGAGACATTAGACCTTGTTTTTATTAATTGAAGTTTTTTCAGGTTGCAAAGATAGTAATTTCCTTTATTAAACAATCAAACTCAAAAAAAAATTCTGTAAGAACAATTAAGATTATCAATCAGTTAGAAACAATGTTAATCAATTAGTATACTGCCCTCTCGGCGATTTCGGAAAACTACCTTATTACACATTGTCATTTTACACATCCTTCATGGCTTCCTTGGCTCTTAAAATTTTGACGGATCGCGATGAAAACACCGACCATAATTTTGAAAATAAAAAATAAAAATCCGATAAATATCAAAAATATCTTTACCTTCGTTACTCATTATTTATTTTTTTAGCAATGCAAGAAGGTACAGTAAAGTTCTTTAACGAAACAAAGGGCTTTGGATTTATTAAGCCAGCTAACGGCGGCCAGGACATTTTCGTTCACGTTTCAGGTCTTATCGACGAGATCCGTGAGAACGATCAAGTAACATTTGATGTTCAGGACGGCAAGAAGGGGCTTAATGCCGTAAACGTGAAAGTTATCTAAGTCTGTTCAACATACGAAGTAACTAGTGAAGACATGCAATGCATGTCTTTTTTTTATTTTAGAGTATTCTGTTCGAGTTTAAAGCAATGCCCCCTGCAGGAATAAATAAGCGACCGAGAAATAGATCAACAATCCCGTCACGTCTACTAAAGTCGCCACAAAGGGTGCAGATGACACGGCCGGATCAGCACCCAATCGTTTTAAAAGCAGGGGCAGCATCGATCCGGTAAAAGTTCCCCAAAGCACCACTCCCACTAAAGTCACCCCTACGGTCAATCCGATCAACTGCCAATGGGGACCGTAAATTGGGAAAAACGCAGTCCACACCGCAATTCTTAAAAAGCCAATCAGTCCGAGCACAGATCCCAGAAGTAATCCGGATATAATTTCCCTACGCATCACTCTCCACCAATCTCTAATACTCACCTCCCCTACTGCAAGCGCTTGAATGACCAGAGTCGCCGCCTGCGACCCACTATTACCACCGCTGGAAATGATCAAAGGGACAAACAATGCCAATACAACAGCTTTTGCGATCTCGTCTTCAAACAAACCCATTGCAGTCGCGGTGAGCATTTCTCCGATAAACAAGACAACCAACCAGCCGAGGCGTTTCTTTACCAACCGCAATAGTGGCATCTCCAAATAGGGTTCGTCGAGCGCCTGCGTGCCACCAATGCGCTGGATATCCTCAGAGAATTCTTCGTTTGCCATCCAGAGCACGTCATCGATAGTCACAATTCCCAATAAAATGTTTTGATCATCCAAAACGGGAAGCGCCACACGATTGTTCATCTTAAAAACCTCATTCGCTACGCTTTGCTCATCATGCGCGTTCAATGCTATATACCTTCCATCTATTAAATCCGCTACCTTCACCTCCGGATCATTCACCAAAAACTCTCTGATCCGAACGTCGTCTACAAACCTGCCATCTTCATCAATTACATAAATTACATCGATTGTTTCACTATCCTTGCCGTGTTTACGGATATGATCCAGCACTTGCATTACATTCCACTCCTTGTAAACTGCGATGTAATCGGGAGTCATCAATCTCCCCACACTTCCTTCGGGGTATCCTAATAGACTGAGTGTTACCTTCCGCTCTTCAGGATCTAAGAGTCTGATCAATTCTTTTACTGCCTTGCTGGGCAATTCTTCCAGAAAAGATGTCCGGTCATCGGCCGGCAATTCATTCAGCAAACCGGCTACACGGTAGGGCGGCATTTCACGAATCACCCTTTCTTGCAAAGGTTGATCCAAAATCTTAAAAACGCTGACTGCCCTATGAAGAGTGAGAATAGTAAGGATTGAAGCTCCGTCTTCAGGATACTGTTCGACTAAATAAGCTGCATCGCTTATGTTAAGCTGTTCCAACCAGTGGCGCAGTGCATCTCTGTCATTCTGATCTGACAGATCCTCGAACTGAAGTTCCAAATTATCTTTACTACTGCTGGTCGACATATTTCCGCCACAAGGTACGATCAATATCTAAAATGAACCTCGGTAGCACCGAACCCGTATCGCCCCATCCATTCATTTGAGAAGTGACTTACCTCGGGTGTCTCTTTCAGTACCTGATGAACGGCGTCACGCAATATCCCCCGACCGAGCCCGTGGATGACAATCATTCGCTCCATTCTATGCATAATAGCCAGTGCCAGATTGCGTCTTAACTGGTCTAATTGTATCTGAAGGATCTCAGCATTACTAAATTTTCGGGCTTTATAATTTGGGTCTAAATTCTCGATATGTAGGTCTAATTCGTATTGTGGAATATCTTTTAACGAGTTGGTACGACCTCTTTGGGAACGAGGAACCGAGGAGGCTTGCAAGGTCGGTTTTTCTATCGGTGCCACAGTCGCTAATTCAAAAGAGTCTACCAGGAGCATACTAAACATAGCCTCTCCACGCTGGTGCATATCTGCAATTTGCTTAACAATTTGAGCCGGGCGGATTCTAAACATCTCTGTAGATTCCCTGAGTCCTTTGCTTGTATCGGCATCTGCTGCAACCCAATGAATCCGCGGTCGGTCGTTGACCAAGACATAAGGGAACTTATGTAAATAAAGATGCGAAAACTCATTTAACACCCCTTCATGAAAAAAGTATAGTTCCTCCCCAAGTTTCATTTCATATTTAAACCGGATCGGGTATGGCAATTCATTCAATAAAAAAACCTTCAATTCGTCCACGATCTCTTCCATTTCTACCAACTGCATAACAGGCAGAAAGGATAAAAACAGACCCTTAGCCTCTCGACTCCTTGGCAATCCGGTCTTTTCCGGTGGGGGCAGTTCCTCCGCTACACTTTGTTTTACTTTCTTATTTCTTTTCTTATTCTGTTCCGTAAACCATTTGAGGTAGGGATGTTCTATTGAATCTTCGAAAACTGGAAAAACCACACCGGAAACAGCAACTTCGTACATACCCGAGCCCAGGTAGCCTGTAACGACACCCTCTTCTCCGGTCTCCTTTAGCAGTACGTTATCACCGATGGAAAATTTCATTGCAGCAGAACTATTAAATCACCAACTTTAAAGCTGATTCAGAAAATCCAACATTTGGGCAATTGCTTTGCCTCTATGACTGATCTGATTTTTCACTTCGGGAGATATTTCAGCGAATGTCTCATTAAAACCATCGGGGATAAATATCGGGTCATAACCGAACCCGCCGTCACCACGAGACTTAGTGGCTATTTGTCCGTTGCAGATACCCTCAAAGAAATGTTCCTTGCCATCCCATATCAAGCAAATAACGGCTTTATAAAATGCCTTTCGGTCCTGTTCCCCTTCCATTCGCTGCATCAACTTTTCAAGGTTTCGCTGCTCGTCTTGGGGTGAGCCTGCATATCGTGCGCTGTGCACTCCGGGCGCGCCTCCAAGTGCTGCTACGCACAGTCCGCTATCTTCGGCCATGACGTTCTTCCCCGAAAAACTATGAATGGTATCGGCTTTGGCCCGTGCGTTTTGGTCGAACTGATCAAACGGCTCCTCAATTTCATCGAGAAAACCGATATCTTTTAAGGATAGTAAGCTTATTCCATTTAGCAATTCAGTCAATTCACGAATCTTGCCTTTGTTATTAGACGCTATCACTAGTTCAATCATAACTGCGAAACTAAATCAATTGTGGCTAATCTTTTGAATCACTTGGAAACCCCTTCTTTCTTACTCTCTCAGCTTCTCGCTCTCTATCTGCTTCTCTCGCACTCTTTCTGTTTCCCTAACCCTCTCTTTCTCTTTCTCTTTCTCTTTCTCTAATCCCCCTCGCGCAGCTCACTCTTTCTGTTTCTCGCGCAGAGATCACTCTTTCTC
>CAZWPF010000036.1:0-27131 GCA_964636205.1 uncultured Chitinophagaceae bacterium
CCGCCACAGTTGCAGGCCAAGCACGGGATTGACCTTGCTACACGCGCAGGGTTGGTCTTCGGACGTGGTGGAGAAGGCTCCGAATCGCATCATCGGTGGCGTGCGCGGAGTCTACGATCCGACGGAATTCGCTGAGCAACGGGCGGGAAATGTTGCAGGCGTGGTCGGGCTACATCGAAGAGCTGGCACCGTCGGGGAACGTGTTGATCGGCGATGCTTCGGTTTGAGGGTGGCCTTTACTTTTCCGCCAAGGCTGGCGTACAGGTGTAAACCGCGCCGCTGAAGCGATGACTATTTTCGCGGTAATGTGCGCGGGTCAATTCCCGATCTTCCACATGGGACGCGTTTGGGATGCGATGTTTGTATTGCCTTATCCCAATACCCGCGGTCCGTTATGGCCTAACTTTAACTCAGCTCTGTTGTGGGACGTATTCGCGATCTCTACCTATTTCACAGTGTCATTGCTTTTCTGGTATTCTGGTTTGATTCCGGATTTTGCAACTATCCGTGATAGAGCAAAAACCAAGTTGAGAAAAAGATTGTACGGTTTGGCTTCATTTGGTTGGACCGGTACTGCGAAAAACTGGCAACGTCACGAGGCTTTGTCACTGGTTCTGGCAGGTCTTTCTACTCCACTGGTACTTTCAGTACACACGATCGTATCTTTCGACTTTGCGACTTCGGTAATCCCGGGTTGGCATACCACGATTTTCCCGCCATACTTCGTTGCGGGTGCGGTATTCTCCGGTTTTGCAATGGTGCAAACCTTGTTGATATTAGTACGTAGAATCTTACATCTGGAGGATTATATTACGCTTGGTCACATCGAAGCGATGAACAAGGTTATAGTGTTGACCGGTTCCATCGTGGGTGTCGCTTATCTTACTGAGTTGTTCGTCGCTTGGTATAGTGCGGTAGAATACGAACAGGGGGCATTCCACTGGAGAATTATGGGTCCATACTGGTGGAGCTACTGGGCAATGATGGTATGTAATGTGGTATCACCTCAGTTGTTCTGGTTCAAGAAATTGCGTCGTAACATTCCGTTTACCTTTATCATGAGTATTGTGGTAAACATCGGTATGTGGTTCGAGCGTTTCGTAATCATCGTGACTTCCTTGTACCGTGATTATCTGCCAAGTAGCTGGACTTATTACAGTCCGACCTGGCCAGAGGTTGGTTTCTATCTCGGTACTTTCGGATTGTTCTTTACATGCTTCTTCTTGTTTGCTAAATACTTCCCGGTTATCGCTGTTGCGGAAATTAAGTTTGTACTGAAGACTTCCGGCGAGGAATACAAGAAGAAGATGGCGGCAATCGATGCTAAGTCTGACGAGGAATTTTTTCACGAACAACAACATGCTCACCACTAATAGGTGAAGGGGTTAGTGAAAGAGATTAAAAAATAAAAAAATGGTGACCTAAAGCTGCTTCAAAAAGCAGCGAGGGTTTCCTCAGAAATAAAAGAACGATTAATAACGGTAGTATGGCTATTAAGAAATTTGCAGTAGCTTGTTACGATGACGAGGAGGTACTGTTTCCTGCCATTAAGCAGATTAGGAACAGTGGGTATAAATTACACGATGTGTATACACCATTTCCTGTGCACGGACTAGATGGCGCTTTAGGTCTGAAGGAAACAGATCTGCACGTTGCCGGGTTTATTTACGGGATAACCGGTACGGCCACTGCACTTGGGTTTATGTCCTGGATTTTCACGGCAGACTGGCCAACGAATTTTGGTGGTAAACCATTTTTCTCGCTACCGGCCTTTATTCCCATAGTATTTGAGTTGACCGTATTATTTGCGGCCGTAGGCATGGTGTTGACCTTTTGCTACCTCAATCAATTAATGCCTGGTGTTAAGAAGCATGTATTTCACCCTCGGCAGACTGATGATTACTTTGTAGTTGCCATCGAGTTAAATGATCATGTAACAGAACAAGAAGTGGTAGATTTTTTGAAATCAACTGGTGCAGTTGAAACTGATGTGCAGGTTGCTGAAGCTGGTTGGTGGTACGGTCGTTACGACAAGAAAGAAGCGTACGAACTGGCTGGCTAGAAGGTAAATTAGAGTTTGATTGAAATATTAAAAATCATAAAGAAGGGTGGTCAGCAGAAAGGCTGAGAATCCCGGTTCACTTTTTACTTATGAACAAAACAAAGAGCATAGTAATAGTTAGCCTGATGGTCGGACTGGGCATGGCAGCATGCAACAGTGGCGATATTCGGCGTAATCCCGGTAAGATCTATGCGCCAGATATGACGTACTCCAGAGCGTACGATGCATACACGGTAAATCCGGTGTTTGAGGATAGTATGACTAGTCGTAAGCCTGTAACCGGAACCGTGGCAATCGGACACGCCCTTCCGGATCACCTTGTAGAAGGAGACACATTAGCTTATAATCGGTTTACCACCGATCTTAAGTTTAATGCTGACGAAATTACAGAAGGTGCAAGGTTGTATAATATTTACTGTGGTATCTGCCACGGTACCGGATTGGATGGTCAAGGGCCGCTTTTCACTAGTGGGAAGTTTGCTTCAATGCCACCTAGCTTCCTGGATGGTAAATACCTGCACATGAACGTGGGAACCATGTATGCAGCGGTTAAATTCGGAAAGAACATGATGGGCTCGTACGCTAGTCAGTTGAATTACAAGCAACGCTGGCAGGTAATTGCCTACATCAAACAAGTGCAGTCTGAAAAAGGAGGCGATCCGTTTACATTTGGTAAAGCTGAGGAGAAAGCCAACACAACGGTAGCAGCTACACCTGCTTCAACTGAAAATGAAGAGACAAGCCATTAAAAAAATAAGATTTAAGCATACTTCCTAATAAAAGCATACCAATGAACGAACGTTTTGAGATACCAGCCAAATTCAGAAGTACCAGCCTCGTGCTGCTATTGATTGGTATCGTTACCCTTGTTATTGGCGGTATCGCATTGCTAGGCAGCTCTGAAGCTGCAGATAAAACCCGCTTCTGGGTTGTATTAATGCACAACAGCATTTTCTTCTTGTTGCTCTCGGCAGCATGTATATTTATTCAGGCCGCTGCCGCTTTGGCACATGGTGCCTGGATTGTTGCATACAGACGAGTTCCCGCAGCAATTGGGGCTAACACCTGGGTTTTTGGTCTAATCGCGCTGGTTATATTGTTCCTAGCTGCATTTGCTTTCAAGATCGACGGTCATAATCCGATCTATGCTTGGGTGACCGAGGGAGAAACAGATCATATCATTTCGCAAAAAACAGCTTTTCTGAATCCTGCAATGTATATCGGCTTCAGTATCGCAACTGTAGTGGCTTGGTCGTTCTTTGGTCGTAAAATGAGGGCTATCAGTCTTGCACAGGAAAGTGCACCCAAAAACAGTACCCGCAATTACTGGTTGTTTATCAAATGGTCTGCAGGTTTCTTAGTTGTTTATGCGCTGACTCAGATGAGTGTGACACCATGGTTGTGGATCATGAGTATCGACGCTCACTGGTATTCTACCATGTTTAGCTGGTACACCTTCGCAAGTATCTTCGTGAGTGCCATCTCTCTGATTTTGATTTGGGTTATCTACCTGAAAAATCAAGGTCAACTTAAATTGGTAACTACGGAGCACATTCATGACCTCGGTAAGTTTCAGTTTGCCTTTTCAATCTTCTGGACTTATATATGGTTTGCTCAATACATGCTGATTTGGTATAGTAATATCCCTGAGGAAACTACATACTTCAAAATTCGTCAACAAGGACCATATAGCCTTATTTGGTATAGCGTGTTTATCATCAACTTTATATTGCCAATCTTGGTATTGATGTCACGTAATGCTAAGCGTAACTACTTTACCGTTAGCTTTATGGCGATGGTAATAATCTTCGGTCACTGGTTGGATTTTTACATTATGATAATGCCCGGAACTTTAGGAGCTAACTGGCATTTGAGTTGGTATGAGTTCGGAATATTCATCGGTTTTGCCGGTGTGATGATGCTGACTGTTGGCAATTTGCTCTCTAAAGCATCTCTGACTCCTGTAAATGATGTGTTGCTAAAAGAAGCTGTAATACATCAAAGCTAATTTCAGAATTAAACAATTTCGGTTCGCCGAAGTTGAATTGAACCGGTAATAACGTATACTTATAACCATAAGTGATTTTTTAAAATGTCGGGATTAATAATAATAGCGTTGACTGTTCTGGTGTTTGTTATCATCTACCAGATATCTAAAGCAAGCGAGTATGCCGCTGTTTTGCGCGGTGAGGAAAAGGTTAATAAACAGACCAACAGGCTGATGGCCTGGTTGTTGGTGGTGTTTTTTATCCTCGGTATGTACGGGGTATGGCATTGCCATCAGTTATTAATGGATAAAATGTTACCGGTGTCGGCTTCGGCACAAGGGGTAGGCTATGATAGCATGCTTAAGGTAACAGTGATCATTACCGGTATCGTATTTTTCGCTACACAAACCTTACTGTTCTGGTTCGCATTCCGCTACCAGGCTACAGAAAAGAGAAAGGCTTATTTCTATTCTCATAACAACAAGCTCGAATTGATCTGGACTACTATCCCGGCAATTGCAATGGCTTCCCTGGTAGCAGTTGGTCTAAAGCACTGGTTTGCTATCACTGCACCCGCGCCTGCAGAAGCTGATATCGTTGAGGTTGTTGGTAAGCAATTTAACTGGTTGATCCGTTACCCTGGTAAAGACGGTGTGTTGGGTAAGCGTGATTTCAGAAAGATCAACGACGCAACCAACGTTCTTGGTCTGGATTGGAATGATAGAAACAATATGGACGACGTTATCGCGCAAAACGGTGAAATCCGTATGGTCGTTGACAAACCCGTCAAATTGATCATTGGTTCCAGGGACGTAATTCATAGTGTGGGTCTGCCGCATTTTAGAATGAAGATGGACGCTGTTCCGGGTATTACTACTTCTATCTGGTTGACGCCGACTATTACTACTGAAGAGATGAAGCGGATTACCAACAACCCTGATTTCGTGTACGAACTGGCTTGTACTGAAATGTGTGGTAATGGGCACTATTCGATGAGAGGTACTATCGTAGTACAAACTCAAGAAGAATTTGATGCTTGGATGAAGGAGCAAACTTCTTACTACGAACAAGTTCATGGATCCCAGGAACAAACTGCAGCCACTACTGATACAGAAGGGGCGGATGCAACAGTTTCAGAGGGAAGTGTATCAATGAGATAATATTATTATTCTGTTTTTTTTTGCTACAGAGATAAGGCATTTAAAGTAATAACACAATGAGTACCAATATCGTCAGTGACGCAGCGAACATAGCACACTCTCACCATGCAGGGGCACATGACCACGGTCATGAGCACCATGAACAACATTTTATCCGGAAATATATCTTTTCTCAGGATCATAAAATGATTGCCAAACAATACCTGATTACAGGTATCATTTGGGCAATTATCGGTGGTTTGATGTCCGTGTTCTTTCGTCTACAATTAGGTTTTCCGGAAAAAACTTTTCCAATCATGGAAACTTTCCTCGGAGAATGGGCTAAAGGTGGTAAGTTGAGTCCGGAGTTCTACTACGCTCTGGTTACCATGCATGGTACTATTCTCGTGTTTTTCGTATTGACAGCCGGATTGAGTGGTACTTTCTCGAATCTGCTTATTCCATTGCAGGTAGGAGCTAGAGACATGGCATCGCCATTTTTGAATATGCTTTCTTACTGGTTGTTTTTAGCTGCCAGTGTGGTAATGTTCTCTTCTTTGTTCGTAGAAACCGGTCCTGCTTCCGGTGGTTGGACTGTTTACCCTCCTTTGAGTGCATTGAAGGAAGCTTCTTTAGGATCCGGTATTGGTATGGATCTATGGCTAATGGCGATGGCTCTGTTCGTGGCTTCATCTCTGTTAGGCAGCTTGAACTATATCTCAACTATCCTAAACATGCGTACCAAGGGTATGTCAATGACAAGAATGCCGCTGACTATGTGGGCACTGTTGTTCACCGCTGTTCTGGGTACACTGTCTTTCCCTGTATTGTTGTCTGGATTTGTTCTTTTGATTTTCGACAGATCTTTCGGTACTTCATTCTATCTGTCAGAAATATTTATCGGAGGACGACCTTTGTCACATATCGGTGGTTCGCCAATTCTCTACCAGCACTTGTTCTGGTTCCTGGGTCACCCGGAAGTGTATATCATCATGCTGCCAGGTATGGGTATGGCTTCAGAAATTATCTCAACCAATAGCCGTAAGCCTATCTTCGGTTACTTCGCGATGATCATCTCTCTGGTTGCGATCACTGGTCTGGCCTTCCTCGTATGGGCTCACCACATGTTCGTTACAGGTATGAGTCCGTTCTTGGGTTCGATCTTCGTTCTGTTGACGCTCCTGATCGCGGTACCATCGGCTGTGAAGGTGTTCAACTGGTTGACAACTATCTGGAGAGGTAATATCAGATTTACTGTTGCGATGATGTTCGCACTCGGATTCGTATCTCTGTTCATCTCCGGTGGTCTTACAGGTATCTTCCTGGGTAACTCTTCTCTGGATATGCACTTACACGATACGTACTTCGTTGTAGCGCACTTCCACATTATCATGGGTATCGCAGCGTTCTTCGGAATGTTCGCAGGTATCTACCATTGGTTCCCCAAGATGTTCGGCCGGTTCATGAACAACACCGTTGGTTATATACACTTCTTCATCACTTTCGCAGGTGCTTACCTGATCTTCTGGCCAATGCACTATGAAGGTTTGGCAGGTATGCCTCGTAGATACTACGATTACAGCGCTTGGGAATCTTTTAAACAATTCGGTTCTCTGAATGAGTTTATCAGCATAGTGGTGGTAATTGTATTCCTGGCGCAGTTCCTGTTCATCTTTAACTTCTTTACCAGTATCTTCTGGGGAAGAAAGGTGACCAATCCAAACCCATGGGGCGCAACTACACTCGAATGGACTACCCCAATCGTGCCGGGGCATGGTAACTGGGAAGGTGAAATTCCAACCGTACACCGCTGGCCGTATGACTTCAAAGACGATGGTAATGGTAACGATTTCATTCAGCAAACCGTTCCGCTGAAACCAGGCGAAGAAGCTCATTAGTCTATCTAATTATTAACTACGAAATAGAAAGGAGGTGCGATTTTTGCACCTCCTTTTGCGTAAACAGCCTTTTAGCACCATGCCTCTAAATCAAAATTTGCAGTAGCCCATACCAGGCAGTTTGGTTCGGATAACTAGTTATCCGACAAACCATATTTGTGTACAAGTTTCTGGCTAAATCAGAGGATTGCTTGGCGAATGGCGTTAAATTATTCGCTGTATAGAAGTTAGTTTATCCCAATTGTAATTATGGCCCTGACTTGGATTTCAGGCAATAGGCATATCCTCAAGAATACCTCATGAAAATTAGAGGTTCAGCTTTTTTATTAGAGTGCGATTGACTTTAAAGCGTCGGGCAAAAGAAAATCGCAGATTCCCCGCATCAAAAAATTGAGCGGTATTGGGGATCGGACTATAACTATGCATTCTCATCGTGACAAAATGAATGCCGGCAAAATAACGGTCGGAATTATATCCGGCAGCGATTCTTAATGTCGCGTTTATTTGTCCGTGAAGGCTGGTATTCGATCTTTCATCTTCAGGCCCCGTCATGGTAGTGTAATTAAATCCAACGCCTCCATGCGCCCCTAAAGTGGCAAAGAAATGCTTTTTAATAACCAGCGTATACGCGTAGCCGCTGTTAATTGTAATGTTGTAAATATCAGATTGATTGAGCCGGTTACTGGAAAAGGAATTTTTGAATCGATAATTGTCGGGAATTATCGATGAATCGGCACGTATAAACACAGTATGAATGTCAGCCCCCGCCATAAAGCTGCCCGCGCTCCTTTTTTGATATTCGTTATGAAGATATGCAGCTCGAAATGAGAATTTAGAACTGTTAAAAATATATTGCCCACTCAACCCGATATTCAAAGTAGTCATGTCCGGACGGATATAGACGGAGCCTGAATTTTCACCAAACAGCGCTGAGGAAGTATTGCTCAAATAATACCCGCTATAGTATTGTCCGTAAAAATCCACCACCAGTTTCCGGAGGTAGAGGTGCGACTACAGATCTATAAACTTGGTTTCGCCATTTAAATCATTTTTGTTGACAAATGGTAAATTGAATCCGAAGTTAATCCCCAAATATTTGTAATTAAAACCAAAGCCAAAGTTCAGTGGTCCATTGGGCCGGTAGACCAAACTTTCCTTTGCCTTCCAATCCCTCAGTCGGTAACCGGTATACTTTTTCGAACCGTACAACCGTACAGTCAGATCTTGAGTCAGATCTGTAATATAGCTGGTATCGTTTTCGGTTTTTAGCCATTGGAATTTCTGAGCAGAAGTATCCTTAGCCACCAAACATAATCCCAACCATAAAGTAAAAAGTCTGAGAAATTGTTTTTCTAACACAATGCAAAAAACGGACATTCTTTATTTTCAAAAAAATCAGGCCTGATTTTCTCCCCGCGCACGTTTTTTGGTAATTTCATAGGGAATCAAACAAGTTTTAAATGATTTTTCACGATAGGGGAGCCGGAGAGGTGGTGATGAAAATGTATTCGGAAGATAAATTCTCAGCTTGGTTGGGACTGGGAATTGAGGAGGTTGGACTTGGTTTTTGTAAGCTCCATTTTCAGATAAGGGAAGATATGCTTAACGGCTTCCAATCAGTTCACGGAGGGATTTTGTTTTCAGCGGCTGATTCAGCACTTGCCTTTGCTGCAGCAACTCATGGAAGCATTTCCGTCGCAGTCGCAGTCGCTATCAGCTTTACCCGTCCCGCAAAAGTTGGTGATCTGTTAACGGTCGAAGCCAGAGAGTTGCACAAGGGAAACAAGATTGCAGTCTATGATATCCGTACCTATAATCAACAGTCAGAGCTGGTTACTGTGTTCAAAGGAACTGTTTATCGAACGGGAAAGCCGTTTTTAGGCGAATAAAAGCGCTATAAAAGATAGGGGATGCACTCGATAGTGCTATTTATGGAATTGATTGCTTAACCCTGTATATTCCGTATTTTTGTAAAAAACAGCAACATGCTTAATCAAGGTAATATTGTGGTGAGTATATATACTGAAATGACTCCAAATCCGGAGACCATGAAGTTTGTGGCCAATAAGTTGCTTTATCCGGGTAAAAGTATCGACTTCCCTGATCCGGCAAGTGCAACCGCATCACCGTTGGCAATTGCTTTATTCGGTTTTCCTTTTGTAAGAAGTGTATTCATTGCCAGTAATTTCGTCACCATTACGAAGACGCCGGATACTCAATGGGAAGATGTAATTCCTACCGTTAGAGAATTTTTGAAACAATATCTGGAAGAAGGCAAAACTGTTTTGCATGAAGACCAGATCGTGACGAATGTCGCTCCTCACGCGGTAGACAGTAATGATACCGATGTAGTAAAGCGAATCAAGGAATTATTGGAAAATTACGTAAAACCGGCTGTAGAGATGGACGGTGGCGCGATCAGCTTTAAAGGATTTGATGATGGTGTGGTAAAATTGATGATGCAAGGTTCTTGCTCCGGTTGCCCCTCATCTATGATTACGCTTAAAGCAGGTATCGAGGGCATGATGAAGCGGATGATTCCGGAAGTAAAAGAAGTAGTAGCCGAAGCAGAATAATTTTGTTTATTTGGTGAAGAGGCTGGATAGCAGCCCGCACAAAGCATTCTTGAATATTTCCCCTATCCTGCTTCAATTTCAGAGATGAGCAACCAAAATAATTATGTGGCAATAATGGCCGGCGGCATTGGTAGTCGCTTTTGGCCGGTAAGCCGTACCAGTTATCCTAAGCAATTCCTGGATCTATTAGGGACGGGTAAATCGTTGATCCAATGGACCTACTATAGGTACAAGAATATTGTCCCCCAAGAGAATATTTACATTATCACCAATCAGGCGTATATGGATACGCTCCGGCAGCAAATTCCGGAAATCAGTGATGATAATATTATCAGCGAACCATCCCGAAAAAACACAGCCCCTTGTGCTGCCTATTTCGCACACAAGATTATGGCTAAGAATCCTAAAGCAAATATCATCATGACTCCGGCCGACCATTTGATTATGGACGAACGGGCTTTTGAAAAGACTTGCAAAGATGCTCTGGATTTTGTTGCCCAAAATGATGCTTTGCTCACACTGGGGATCAAGCCTACCCGACCCGATACCGGTTATGGGTACATCCAATATGATGTGGATGATGAAATAAATCGTGTTTACAGGGTTAGAACTTTTACAGAAAAGCCTTCTCTGGAACTTGCACGGACTTTCCTAAAAAGTGGTGATTTCCTCTGGAATTCAGGAATTTTTGTATGGAATGTAAAGACTGTGATCGATGCCTTGGCAAAGTACCTTCCCGAAATTTATGAGGTGTTCCAACAAGCCAATAATGTCTATAATACCGGCAGAGAACATGATGTAGTCGCTGCGCTATACTCCCAATGCGTCAATATTTCTATCGATTATGGTATCATGGAAAAAGCTAAAAATGTCTATGTCATTCCTTCCTATTTCGGTTGGAGCGATTTGGGCACCTGGGAATCGGCCTATGAAAATTCAGAAAAGGACTATCTGGGAAATTCTGTTTATGGCAACAATGTGATGATAGTGGACGCCAGCGAATGTATGGTCAAGGCTCCCGACAATAAACTGCTGGTGCTACAAGGTCTCGAGAAATTTATTGTCATCGATACCCCCGATGTGTTGCTAATTTGTGAACGCAGCCGCGAGCAACAAATCAAGGATTATGTAGCAGAAGTGAAACGTAATAAAGGTGAAAGATACCTCTAAAGGTGTCTTTAATACATAGTAATTAGCCGTGCGTATTCTTGTATATCACGGCTTTATTTTTTGGTTAAAACTCAATGAACAATGATCCATTTGCCTGTCAAACATACAGCTGCCGATACAAATATCTTTACGGTAATGAGTGCGCTGGCGCTGGAACACAACGCTATTAACTTGGCACAGGGTTTTCCTGATTTTCCGGTTGATGAAGCTTTAGCACAATTGCTGTACAATGCGGCTATGGGCGGTTTTAACCAGTACGCGCCAATGGCTGGTCTACCTCTGTTGAGATATGAAATTGCCAAGGGGATTCATCAACGATTCGGAGTGGAAATCGATCCGGATCTCTGCATTACCATCACACCCGGCGCCACTTATGGGATCTATACTGCGATTACTGCAATCCTCGAACCGGGAGACGAGGTAATCATTCTCGAGCCCGCCTACGATAGCTATATCCCCAATATAGAGATGAATGGCGGTGTCGTAGTACCGGTTCCGTTATGGGCGCCCGATTTTTCGGTGGACTGGGATAGGGTGAAGGATGCAATTACCGAAAAGACTCGTGCCATTATCATCAACACGCCACACAATCCTACCGGGGCCATTTGGCAAGAACAGGATTGGCAGACTTTGGCCGAATTGGTGCGCAATACCAATATTGTAATTGTCTCTGACGAGGTGTACGAACAATTAGTTTATGACAACCAACAGCATCTAAGTGTATTGCAATATCCTGAATTGCGTGAACGATCATTCGCCGTTTATTCGTTCGGTAAGGTATATCACAACACAGGATGGAAGATTGGTTATTGTATAGCCGCGCCCGCGCTCACACAAGCTTTTAGAAGAATACATCAGTTCCTGGCATTTTCTGTCAATACGCCCGCCCAAATGGCTTTGGGTGAGTACTTATCACTTCCGCATGATGCAGTGCATCAAATGTTGCAACGTAAAAGGGATTTCTTTCTGGATCTTTTAAAGGAACTTCCTTTTACAATCCACCAACCTACTTCAGGAAGTTATTTTCAGATAGCCGGTTTTGAAAAGATCAGCAACTTGTCTGATAGTGAATTTGCTAAATGGCTTACGGAGAAATACGGTGTTGCTACGATCCCGGTGAGCGCTTTTTATCGCAATAAAGAGGACAATAAGCTGGTGCGGTTTTGTTTCGCCAAAAAGGAGAAAACTCTTCAGTCTGCGGTCCAAAGAATGGAAGGTCTTCCTGTATTAAACAGATAAATACAAGCGTAGTTTTTATTAACTTGCTTTAAGGATGTCGTTTCACCCGTTAATAGCGGCATGTGATATCCAAAAAGGCAGATAATGAAGCGATCAATTCTTCTGGCAATTGTTATAACATGCACTTCTTTCTTCACTTTGCAGTCGAAAGCTCAGGAAGCGATCGCTGAGGGAGTAGTAGCCTATAATGTGGTTATGGAATCTGAATCAGGGACTGCGCATGCGCGGACGCAATCAGGCACTTACCGCATTATTTTTCGGAATAAATGGATTCGTAAGGATTTAGTATTGGAGAATGGGTTTAGCCATACCATAATTTGGGATGACACTAAGAAAACCGGTTATTCGCTTCAATTGATTGCCGGAAAGAAATATGCTGTTCAATTATCTATGGATGATATAGACGCAGTGACAAAGCCTTATATCGATTTTTTAATTTCTGACAGTTCAGATCGGGAGGAATGGATCGCCGGGTATAAATGTAGGGCAGTTACGGTGAGTTATAAGAATGGGCAGACTGCAGAATTGTGTTGTACAGATGAAGTCCAACTCGCTGAAACTCGTTTGTATGATTGGCTTCCCGGAATGACTAGCCTTCCGCTTTCTTTTGATTTTAAAACTGAAGCCGCAATTCGAATGCGGCTTCAGTTAGACTATCTACTCAATGCGCCTGTTTCTCGTTCAGAATTTCGCGTGCCCCGCGAATATCGAATGATCACGAACGAAGAATACAAGCGGCTGATACAGTAATTCCCCGGTTGATCATGCTAACCTTTCTTGGATTCTTTTGCCCAGGTATCTCTCAATGTAGCGGTTCTGTTGAATATCAATTTGTCATTAGAACCTGAAGGATCCGGAGTAAAATATCCTTTACGCAAGAACTGGTAATAAGTACCCGGTTGAGCATCTGCCAGAGATGGTTCTATGTACACTTCCGACAAAATTTCCATCGAGTCGGGATTGATATAATCTTTAAAATCGCCGGTTTCAGATGATGGATCTTCCACCTGGAAAAGTCGGTCGTACAATCGCACCTCAGCCGTTTTAGCATGCGCTGTGCTAATCCAGTGAATGGTTCCTTTAACGTTCATGCCACTAGTATCGCTACCGCTTTTACTTTCCGGAATATAGCTGCAATAGATTTCGACAACCCGACCATTTTCGTCTTTCTTGTAGTCATCACACTGAATGATATAAGCACTTTTCAGTCTGACCGCCTTTCCCGGGGCTAAACGGAAATACTTCTTGGGAGGTTCTTCCATAAAGTCTTCGCGCTCGATCCATAGTTCCCGACTAAATGGTATTTCTCGTACCCCCGTTTCAGGATTCTCGGGATTGTTTTCAGTTTGGAGGTATTCGGTTTGATTTTCCGGATAGTTGGTGATGATTAATTTCACCGGATCCAAAACTGCCATAACCCGATAAGCCAACTTATTTAATTGCTCACGCACGCAAAATTCTAACAGTCCTACATCAATCAGGTTTTCTCTTTTCGCAATGCCGATGGTATCGCAAAACTGACGAATGGCTTCAGGTGGATAACCTCTTCTTCTCATCCCGCTGATGGTGGGCATTCGAGGGTCGTCCCATCCTGCAACGTGTTTCTCCTGTACTAATTGCAATAATTTACGTTTGCTCATCACCGTATAGGTCATGTTCAAGCGGGCAAATTCATATTGCTTTGAAGGGAAAATCTCCAGCTTCTCGATAAACCATTCATAGAGCGGACGGTGGTGAATAAACTCCAGGGTACAGATAGAATGAGTCACCCTCTCGATACTATCGCTCTGTCCGTGTGCAAAATCATACATCGGATAGATACACCACTTGTCGCCAGTGCGATGATGATGTGCATGTTTGATTCGATAGATAATCGGATCTCTCATCAGCAGGTTAGGATGCGCCATATCGATTTTGGCACGCAATACTTTCTCACCGTCTTTATAACGGCCTGCACGCATTTCGCTAAAAAGCTGCAGGTTCTCCGCAACCGATCTGTCGCGGTACGGGCTGTTTGCACCGGGCTGCGTTAAATTTCCTTTAGCAGCAGCAATCTCATCACTGGTACTATCATCTACATAAGCCAGCCCTTTCTCGATCAATTGTACTGCATATTGGTACAGTTGTTCAAAATAATCTGAAGCGTATAATTCTTTAGACCATTCAAATCCCAACCACTGAATATCTTGTTTAATGCTCTCTACATACTCCGTATCTTCAGTAATCGGGTTGGTATCATCAAAGCGCAGATTGCACTGTCCGTTGTATTTTTTAGCCAATCCGAAATTCAGACAAATGGATTTGGCATGTCCGATATGGAGATAACCATTGGGCTCAGGCGGGAAACGAGTTTGGATTCCGTTGGGAAATTTACCTTCAGCCAGATCTTTTTCAATGATCTCTTCAATAAAATTTAATGATTTCGTTTCGCTCATGAGTTTCTATTCAGGGAAATGCAAAAATAACGTTTGTAGCGCTTATGTTTTCACAACCGTCAAGGTTAGTCGAAGGGGTAATTTTCAGGATTACCTCCATTGATAGAGGGGGCCTCCCTTATCGAACAGCCTATCGATCTTTTTTTCAACGGCGGGATCTGGAACCAATGCCGGGGCATGATGGGGTTTGGTGCGCGCATCAATGATCAAAGGTCCGTTACAACCCCAGTGCTTGAATCGTATAAAACTATCTATACCATAGATATCGTGCGATGGATTACTTCGGGTAAAGCTCACCCAGAGGAAATTATTGAGGGTGGCAGCAGTAAACTCGCTGTCGTCGCAAATGATGATCAGACTGATATCCCTGGGTCTGTTTTCTTTAGACATGTATGCCTGACTCAGTGCATCCATATCTTTCTGCGCTGTTTCATAATCGGAAAACGCTGTCCCTTCCATGGCGATTACACCCGGCATCGCAAGACGAGGGTTGCTAAATACAGGCAATTCTCTCAAAAACGCAGGCACTTCTCTGCAAAGAGTTCTGATCGGGTCTCCGTAGGCTGCAAAGACTACTTTACTACCGCTGTTAATATCTGTTCCCGAATAATCAAGGGTGTCGATTGTGGTATTAGTCTGGAAGTGCACATCTCGACGAAAATCAATTCTTTCCAGTACAAATTCGAGGTAAGACCGGGTATCATGAGTGCTGAGACGGTCACTGTCGTCTGCAGTGATAAATAGGAACTTTGCCAGACTCAACTGACCTGTTCCCAGGATATGATTGGCAATAGTTAATATTTCTGCCGGTTTCCGATCGCTCAAATAGGGAGTATATCGTTCGCTTCCAATGGCTAAAAGCAAAGGATGCACGCCTGCAGCATCTACCGCATGAACTTCCTTCACACCGGGGATTTCTGCCGGTATCGCATCTCCGGTAATTTCGTGAATCAGGGTACCGAAGCTGGTGTCTTCCTGTGGGGGTCTTCCTACCACGGTAAATGGCCAGATCGCATTGTCCCTTGCATACACTTTATGCACCCGCATGAGCGGGAACGGATGGGTAAGGCTATAATATCCAAGATGGTCGCCAAACGGACCTTCCGGCTTGTTCTCGCCCGGGTAAACCTCGCCTGTAATTACAAAATCGGCATCGGTACTAATGCAAAATCCATCCAAATACCGATATCGGAATCGTCTTCCCTCGAGTAATCCCGCAAAGGTCAATTCGCTGATTCCCTCCGGCAAAGGCATTACTGCCGCTAATGTATGGGCAGGTGGCCCGCCTACAAAGCAGCTCACCTTCAGAGGTTGGTTTAATCGCTCCGCCTTTGTCTGATGTATGCCAATCCCCCGATGTAGTTGGTAATGAAGTCCTACCTCTCGATCAGTTAAATACTGATTGCCATTGAGCTGTATCCGGTACATGCCCAAATTAGATTGCATAACTCCGGGTGATTCGGGGTCCTCGGTATATACCTGAGGTAGAGTGACGAATGCACCTCCGTCCATAGGCCAGTGGTGTATCAAGGGGAGCTCCGAAATGCTGATCTCATTAGCCAACACGGGTTGACGACGAGGATTGGCCTTGGGTAAGGCATTCCAAGCCGCTAGTCCACTCCCTAAATGTTTCAGCGGAGCCTTTAACGCCTTTAGAGGGTCGTTTTTTAGGCGAATGATCTGTTGTACCGCATCAAGGGTATGACGGAAAATGAATCGACTGCGATCCAGGGTCCCAAAAATATTGCTTGCAGCGCGGAAGCGGCTGCCTTTTACTTTTTCGAATAGTAAAGCCGGACCGCCTGCTGCGTGTACACGTAAATGGATGGCCGCCATCTCCAGATATGGATCTGTCTCTTCGGTGATTCGAACTAAATGGCCGTTCCGTTCCAGATCGGTCAGACAGGCTTCAAGAGAGGCGTAAGGCATTTCAAGCTGGCTATATATGAGTAATCAAGAAAAATCAGACACAAGCAAAGCTATTACTGCAATAGCTGTACCGAATTATTTTCTTGACTGCCAACGAGCGCGATCTTCGCGATTATAGCGAGGATAATAATATCTTTTTTGCTTATAATCATAGCGGTGGCGCTTTTCCCAGTATTGCTGCCCTTGTGCGTATTTTCTGTAGGGTGAACAGGATGTTGTACCTAAACAAACCCAAATCAATATCCCAAGTAATAATAATATACGTGTATGCTTCATGTTGTGCGGTTAATATTAACTACGGAACGCCATCAACGGACGAATTTACAGAATTATTAAAGAAAAAGAATAATCAGCCTCGGAATTTATATCCTTTGTCAATCATTTATACCGCAAATGAGGAAACCGACTATCTTCATTAATTTTACCGAATGGCAGAAGATTTAGTCATTGCCCAAGGCAGCAAGCAAGAACAGTACAGCTTTTTAATTCCGCAGATAGAAGCACTGATTAGTCAGGAAACCGATTTGGTCGCCAATCTGGCGAATATTACCGCAGCACTGAAGGCGCAGTTCGACTGGTTATGGGTGGGTTTTTATCTGGTAAAGGAAGGGGAGCTAATTTTAGGTCCTTTTCAAGGGCCGATCGCCTGCACCCGTATCGCTAAGGGAAGGGGCGTTTGTGGCGCTGCTTGGGCGCAAGCGAAAACAATAGTCGTTCCGGACGTTGATCAATTTCCGGGACATATAGCCTGTAGTAGCGAGTCTCGCTCAGAAATAGTAGTCCCTATTATTCGAAACGGTGAATTAATTGCCGTTTTGGATGTGGACAGCAAATTGTACGGGACCTTTGATGAAACCGATAAAACTTATTTGGAACAAATTGTTTCTTTGATCCGTTTTTGATTCAATGTATAATAAGATGAGATTGCTCAAATCGCTGTCTATGGCCTTGGCCATAGCTTGTATGATTTCCTGTGGAGAAGATCAGGAAATGGCAAAGCAAGATGCACAAGAAGCCACCACTGTCGCCGATCAGATCCGTCCGGCCGTCATGTCTTTTTCTATAATTAATATTCTACCGCATGATGCTGCCGCTTTCACGCAAGGTCTGGAATTTCGTGATGGTTTTCTTTATGAAAGTACCGGTCAATACGGTGCTTCCGAGCTACGTAAGACTGTTGTAGAAACTGGAAAGGTGGTGCAATCCATAGCTCTGGATCGTAAGTATTTCGGAGAGGGTATGACCATTCTGGGAGATAAGATTTATATGCTGACTTATCGGGAGCATACTGGTTTTGTATTTGATCTGAAATCAATGAAGCAATTGCGAACCTTCGATATCAGTACCGACGAAGCCTGGGGGCTTACCAATAATGGGGAACACCTTATCTACGGGGATGGTAGCAGCAACCTCTATTTTTTAGACACTGCGAATTTTCAGGAAGTAAGGCGAATCCGTGTTCGCGATCAATTCGGGGCAGTTAGCAATATCAATGAACTGGAATTCGTTGATGGATTCATTTTTGCCAATCAGTGGATGACCGATTATGTCTTAAAGATCGATCCCAATTCCGGCAACGTAGTTGGAATCGCAGATCTAAGGTCGCTTAGGACAAGATTGGGCTTGCCCGAAGCTTCGGCTGCAAGGTTCAAAGAACCTGAGGTGCTGAATGGTATCGCTTATGATGCAGCCGGTGACCGGTTTTTTATTACCGGAAAATATTGGCCCTATATGATCGAAGCAAAGCTTCAATCTAATTAGATTCTTTACCGCTAATTTAGACGCGCTGATTTTAGTTCAATCATATTCATCGGATTGCTTTTGAATCCGCTGACCCGATTGCTTGTGAAATGCAATAAGCGATCGTAGAATAAAGGGATGGTGGGCGCCAAGGACATAGCCAGACTGTCCATCTGCCGATAAATCTTTACCCGGATACTATCAGGTTCTGACATGCTTTGGTCGTACCATGCATCAAATTGAGGATGGCTGAAACGAGTGTAATTCGGCGGTGCCGGCAAGCGACTATTGAAGAATGCCATATAGGTTTCAGCATCCGGATAATCCGCAATCCATTGCGCTCTGAATAAGAGCACTTGAGAGCGACTCATTTGCTGACGGAGGATATTGGCCTGAATTGCTTCTGCACGAGCAGGTATCCCAATTTCCTGGAGCTGCGTCACGATAAAATTCACAATGTCCAAATAATTGTCGGGAGCGTAAATTGTTATCGGATCTAATCCCTTTCCATTGGGATAGCCGGCTTCTTCCAACAATGCCAGTGCTTGTGTAGGATCATAATGATAGCCAAAACTACCGCTACTGTCATGCCCGGGCATTCCCGGAGGGATAAAACCTGATGTGGCGGGTGCAACAACTCCATTCCGGAAATAAGTAGCAATTTTCTTTCGATCAATTGCATAGTTCATCGCTTGCCGAACACGATTATCTTTCAGACTATGAGCGATTAATAATGGGTTCGTAGTATCGGTCAATATGCCTATATACTCGGTATTCAGATAGGTACTTGATTCCAATCGGAACTTGTTTTCGAAAGATGCTTTCAACTTACCTTCCCGGGTGAGTAAGAGGTCTTTGAACGAGCCATCAATACCATTTACAAAATCTAATTTTCCCTGCAAGAATAATAGAAACTCGGTAGCTTTATTGTCAGCAAAGCTGATATGCACTGCGTCGATATAAGGGAGCGAAACACCGACACTATCCCTTTCCCAATAACGATCATTTCGATGCAATACCAATGCACTGCCCTCATCCCAATAAGCGAATTTAAAAGGCCCGGTACCGCATGGGTGTGCTCTGAAATCCTTCCCCCAATGTTCTGCGATTTCTTTTGGTATGATGCTGCAATAGGGCATGCTCAGGATTTGTAGCAGAGGCATAAAGGGCGCACGCAACCTGATCTCAACTGTGGAATCGTTGACCGCTACAAAGGGATCTTTTGCGACTACCTTATCATTAAAAATCCAGGCACCGCTGGAGGCTACTGACGGATCAATGATCCGGTTAAAACTATACACCACATCATCGGCAGTGAGTTTTCTGCCAATCCCATTTTCAAATAAAGGATCGTCGTGAAAAAAGACGTCTGTTCGCAACTGGATTGTATATACCAATCCGTCAGGTGACACTTGCCAATCTTTAGCAACTGAGGGTTTTAATTGTAAAGTTTCATCGGTATCAAACAGGGTATTATATAGCATATGTACTACCCACATGGAATATAAATCCCGAGCATAAGCAGGGTCTGTAGATTCCAATGTGCCACTCGAAAAATTCAACCGAAATACCGCCTTGTTGCTCCGGGTATCCGGATTCGAATGGCAAGCTGCGAGCCACAGAAGAAATAGAAGACAGAAAAATTTGAGGAGTCCCGAGTTCATGAAGTTCAAACATACAAAAAACGATTTCGGGAGCGAAAAGAAGAAATCGGGAGGTGGAGCGTATATTGTTGAGATAAGCTAACGATTGTCATTAAGATGCTTTTTGATAATTCTCATCGGGCATCCTGTTCGAAATGGTTAATTTTGCGCCATGACCCGACTTTCCGTTAATATTAATAAGATTGCCACTTTGCGGAACAGCAGAGGGGGAAATAACCCGGATGTGCTGAAGGCTGCTGTGGATTGCCAATTATTTGGTGCAGATGGAATTACTGTTCATCCCCGGCCCGATGAACGTCATATCCGTTATGCTGATGTACGGGCAATGAGGCCTTTGATTACCACCGAATTTAACATTGAAGGCAATCCCTTGGAAGAAAAATTTGTGGATTTGGTATTGGAGGTTCTACCTGATCAGGTGACTTTGGTGCCTGACTCCATAGACCAGCTCACCTCTAACCATGGCTGGGATACCATTCGTGAGCGCGATTATTTGAAAACGATCATTCCGGTATTTCAGGAAAAGGGGATTCGGGTTTCCATTTTCGTAGATCCTGATGTCGACATGGTTGCTGCTGCCGCTGATACCGGTACTGATAGAATTGAGTTGTACACAGAATCATACGCTCTCGAGTTCCTTTCGAACCCCGAGAGCGCTATCATTCCTTATTCAAAGGCCGCTGAAGTAGCCTTACAAAAGAGTTTAGGTTTGAATGCAGGGCATGATCTCGATCGATTTAATTTGGGATTTTTTTCCCGTGCTATTCCTAATCTTTTGGAAGTGTCGATTGGTCATGCGCTCATTTCAGATGCTCTTTATCTGGGTTTGGAAAATACCATCCAGTTGTATAAAAGGGCACTGAACGCTTAACTACCTAGTCTTTAACACATCTTACAGAAGTGCCGTAGGCGCGACTATCCGGGTATTCCGGTAGGATCGAGTTGCTTTGAATCCATACTCCATACGCATTGCCGCCGTTTTTTACATCAGTGCTCCAATACCAGGAAGAGCTACCGGCGCTGGATATGGATGCAGAAGCTGTTGCACGCCATCCACCGGTAGGTATTTTCAGATTGGATTCAAAGGCTGTTTGGTTATTGATGATACCCTCTAACTGAACTACCTTTTTCCAGTCGTCTTTGGTTGGTAAACGCCAATCATTTCCCAATACCTTACATGGATCGCAACCATTGGTAGCGCTGACACTCGCAGGAGATCCGGCTTCCCATTTATCGCTGGTGCTTCCGCCCGACCACCAATTGCCATAATAATATTTGCTGCCACCGGAGGGTAGACCTGATGGATTATTGGCAGATAGTGAAGAAGAACTTTTAACTTCTGGAGCGGGTTTTCTGATTTGATGTCCATCCGACCAACGACCCCATTGAAATAAATCGCCGTAAGCCGCTTCATCGGTCATAGAAGTAGCAACCCGGGTGGACCCTAAGTTTTGTTGCATCCAGATCTTCCCATCTTTAGCCCTTACCGCAGCGTAGGTAACAGCCTGTTCGTTGTACACAAATTTTATTGAACCCTTAGATCCGGGGGTAGTAGCAGGTTCTACTATCTCAACAGCCGTGTTGTTGTTGTTATTGGTGTTGGTGCCGGGGTCTTTTGGCTTCGGATCGTCTTTGTCATCCTTATTGCAAGCATTTAAAACGATCACTAAGGCGGCTATAGGCCAGGTGAATTTCAATATACGTCTGTACATACCTTGTAGTTTTTGGGTAATTTAACTACAAGGTAGATGATTATATATTAGCTAGGATCTTTCTTTTTTTAAAAATACCGTAAAAATGGTATATCTAACCGTCGATGATCTTCGGTCCCCGGTCTAACCAATTTCAAACGGATGGGCAGCAGCGTATCGGAAATCATCCCAGATTTCTTCGACAATATCACTTGCGGGTAATATTTTCTCAATGAGTGCACTTACCTGGCCAATTTCAAGTTCACCATTTTCCAAGTCTCCTTCAAACATACCCTTCTTCGCCCGGGCACGTCCCAACAATTCCCGCAATTCTTCGATAGTCGCACAGGCATCTTCTGCTTTTTGCACCTGCTCCGCGAATGGATTGCGTAATAATCGCACGGGGGTGAGTTTTTTCAAACTCAGCCGGGTATCGCCCTCATTAGCTTCGAGAATGGCTTGTTTAAACGCCAAATGAGAGGATGCCTCTTCGCTGCAGACAAACCGGCTTCCTATCTGGACTGCTTCCGCACCAAGGGCCATCGCTGCAAACATAGCCCTACCGGTGGCAATTCCGCCCGCGGCAATCACAGGGATATCCACTGCTTTCCTAACTGCCGGTATCAGGCATAAGGTGGTGGTTTCTTCTCTTCCGTTATGACCGCCCGCTTCAAAACCTTCTGCTACAATGGCGTCTACACCGGCATCCTGACTCTTTCTGGCAAATTTGGCGCTGGAAACCACATGGACGACTTTTATACCGTTTTCTTTTAAAAGGGGAGTCCATGTTTTAGGATTGCCTGCCGAAGTAAACACGATAGGTACCCGCTCTTCCAAAATGATGGAGATATGTTTATCGATATCAGGGTATAGTAGTGGTAGATTGACTGCAAATGGTGCACTCGTAGCGTTTTTATATTTGCTGATGTGCTCTCTGAGGGTGTCGGGATACATGCTCCCTGCACCGATCATGCCTAGTCCGCCTGCCCTGCTTACTGCCGCAGCCAATTTCCACCCCGAAGCCCAGATCATGCCTGCTTGGATCAAAGGGTAACGAATGCCAAAAAGTTCGGTAATTCTATTTTCAAATGCAGACCCATCTGCGTTGAATTTTCCTGAAATCATGTTGCAATAGTTTGACTTATTTGCGCGCGACGGCGCAATAGGATGCTATAAAATGGCTTGAATTTTCCATCGGTTGGGTCAGACAATTCTTCGAATGCCTAACCCAGATCGATTTCTGTATTGTCCCCGATATTCAGACTTTGGCTGAGTCCGCGGACAAATGCATCGCTGCCGATAATGGAGGAGTGCAATACCACTTCTTCCAGTTCTGCATAAGAGCCAATGATCGAATCTTTGATAATAGCTGAGTCAATGGTTGTATGTTCTCCGATAGTGACATTAGGCCCGATAATCGAATGCCGAATAACGCAACCCTCGGCGATACTCACCGGTGGAATAATCACGTTGGTGTCGTTTTTATGTGGTGAAGGAATGCCATTTTCATCTGTCATCTGTTTCAGTAGAATGGCATTGGTAGAAAGCAAGGTTTCTTTTTTCCCACAGTCGAACCAATTGTTCACCCTAAAAGCATCAAATCGGATTCCCTGCTCTATCATTTCCTGAAGCGCACTGGTTAGATGGTATTCTTCGTCATTCTCCTTACGATTATTCAGATGACGTTCGAGCGCACGAAACATTTCTGTCGTTTCTTTAATGTAATAAATACCTACCATCGCCATATTCGACTTAGGTATCAATGGCTTTTCTACCACTTTTAAAACTTTGTCTTCATTGTCTAATTCCGCAACGCCAAAGCTTCGGGGATCATCAACTTTTCTTACTCCAATAAGGGATCTCGGACTGTCCAGAATATCGCGCACACTATAATCGCAAATGGTATCTCCTAAAACAATGAGTATTTCATCATCCTGAACAGCATCTCGGGTGAGCCAAATCGCATGGCCTGTCCCGATGCGATCGTTTTGTGTCACCAGCGTATAATTCAGATTAGGATAAGTCTTGGCAATATATCGCTGTATTTTTTCACCCAGGTATCCAATCACGAATATGAAATCAGTCACACCTGCTTCCAATAGTTGATCCACTATAACGCTCAAAATAGTTTTACCAGCAATTGGTATTAGCGCCTTTGGCTGCGTATATGTAAGCGGACGAAGTTTAGTTCCTGCTCCTGCTACTGGAATAATTGCTTTCACTTTTAAACGTTTTTGAGGATGATCTACTTATTGTGAAATATTCGGTAAGGTAAAAGTAATGAATGTTGCTATAATGATTGGTCGGAGAAGAAGCAAGTCGGGGCTGGATTAATAATTTCCGTATTTTCATCCGGTTTTGTGAATTTTACGTCCCAATTACGCAATTACATGTCCAGAGTTGTTATTACCGGAGCAGGAATTTACTCCTCGCTTGGAGAGAATAAGGAGCAAGTCGCACAGTCACTTTATGCCGGTCGTTCCGGAATCGTTCTGGACCCTGCCCGGAAGGAGATGGGGTACCGGTCTGCGCTGACAGGGTATGTTGCCCGCCCACAATTAAAGGGTTTGTTGGACCGTCGTTCCAGAATTATGATGCCTGAACATGCCGAATTTGCCTACATGGCTACAGTTGAAGCTTTGCAACAAGCGGGAATTGATGAGGCTTATCTCGCTAAGAATGAGGTGGGAATTGTCTATGGAAATGATAGCTGCGCCAAACCGGTGATCGAGGCGATCGACCTGATTCGGGAAAAGAAGGATACAATGCTAGTGGGCTCGGGTTCTGTTTTTCAGGTGCTGAATTCCACAGTATCTATGAATTTGTCCACTATTTTTAAACTGAGAGGAATCAATTTTTCAGTCAGCGCGGCATGTGCCAGCGGTTCGCATTCGATCGGACTGGGTTATATGTTTATCAGACAGGGTTTACAGGAGCGTGTGATTTGCGGAGGTGCGCAGGAAGTAAATATCTACTCCATGCCCAATTTCGATGCTTTGGGAACTTTTTCTACCAGAGAGGACGAACCGACTAAGGCATCCCGACCTTTTGATAGGGATCGCGACGGACTGGTACCCGGGGGAGGAGCTGCCAGCGTAGTGCTGGAGAGCCTGGAATCCGCTCAAAGGCGAGGTGCGAACATTTTGGCAGAAGTAGTGGGATATGGTTTTTCATCGAATGGACAGCATATCTCAAATCCCAGTGTGGACGGACAAGTTCGATCAATTTCAAGGGCATTGAAAGATGCGGAGCTTACACCCGAAGCAATTCAATATATCAATGCCCACGCTACTTCCACACCAGCCGGCGATTTGTCGGAAGCGGAAGCTATTTTTGAGGTTTTTGGCGGTAAAGTCCCCGTAAGTTCTACTAAATCAATGACCGGTCATGAGTGTTGGATGGCGGGTGCCAGCGAGATTGTTTACTCCCTTTTGATGATGCAAGGGAATTTTATCGCACCTAATATTAACTTTGAGCATCCCGATGAGCAGTCGGCCAAAATCAATATTATTCCGGAGACGCTGGAAAGGGAGTTCGGCTGCTTTTTGTCTAATTCTTTTGGATTCGGGGGCACCAATTCTTCCCTGATCGTTAAGAAATGGGAGGCGAAATAGGCCGGATGCTTGGATAAAATGAAGGAATGAAATATATTCACCGATTGAATTAATATATATAAATACAAAATCAATGAAACAAATATTGCTCCTTTGCACGGCCTTTTGTATCATATACGGTGTATCCTGCAAAAAGGAAGATGAAGAGCGTGTCACAATGCGTACAGAGTTTATCACTGCTAATCCTTGGCGTGTTACGGAGATGACCATGAAACAGAAGGTGGGTTTGACGCCTACCGTGGAGACGGATATGTATGATTTAATGCCTGATTGTCAGCGCGACAATGAGTTTACATTTCATATGGATCAAACGATTTCAGTTGATGAGGGTGAGGAAAAATGCGATCCGGATGCTCCTCAATCCTATACCATTCCAAGTGGCAGATGGTCTTTTTTGACTGCGGACACTCAATTGGAATTGGCTGATACCAATGGTTCCGTAGTTTGGGACATCTTGAAATTGAACGATACCATTCTGTTAGTGCGTAATACGCAGATTACAGATGATACTATTACCACAACAATTACAACACGCTACAATCCTGTACGTTAGTATCATGTTGCGTCGCTCCCTTTTAATTCTGTCCCTATTAGGCTCGTTGTGGCAATCTGCATTTGCTACCGATACCACGTTTATTCGGTCGCAAATCAAGCAGTTGTGCAAGCCTGAAATGGGTGGTAGGGGATATGTTCATCGTGGACAGGAGAATGCTGCTGTATACATTGCCGGATTATATCGTAGTCTGGGTTTACAGCCGCTTTCTCCCGACAGTAGTTACTATCAAAGCTTTTATTTCAACGTCAATACTTTTCCGGGTACAGTTGCACTGAAACTGAACCGGAAAAAGCTGCAACCCGGGACTGATTTTCTCGTGGATGCAGCCAGTGCCGGTAAGAATTTTCAGAAAGTTCGCGTGGTCGAGAAAGACCTCGGTCTTTTAAAGGATTCTACCGATTGGAATAGATTGCGAAAGGAGATGGGTAGCAATATGCAAAACGCCTATCTGCTTATCGGCGCGGACAGTTTTGCCAGTAGATTCAAAATGCCTGTAAGAAGGATGGGGCGGCAATTGCCTGCCGGAATATATCTGGTGCCGAACAGTCAAAAGCCAATTTGGACGGTCGCCAGGGATACAGTCCCGGCCACTGTTTTTTATCTGGCAGATTCTGTAGTACCTAAGAAGTTGAAGAAGGTATCGGCGACAGTCGAACAGGAATTATTGCTGGATAATCCGGCGCGCAATGTGATCGGCTTTGTGCCCGGTACCGAAGTTCCCGATAGTTTTATTGTGTTTTGTGCGCATTACGATCATATCGGAAGAATGGGTGATGCTGTTTTTACCGGAGCTAACGACAATGCCAGTGGTACATCGTTTATGCTGGCTTTAGCAAAGTGGTATGCAGCGAACCCTCAACGTTATTCAATTGCCTTTATGGCTTTTGCGGGTGAGGAAGCTGGCTTGCTGGGATCCAAATACTATGTCAATAATCCTCTGTTTCCATTGAATTCAATTCGCTTTCTTATCAATATCGATATGATGGCGGATGCTACTAAGGGGATTACTGCGGTGAATGCGACCGAATTTCCGGATGCGTATGAAAGTTTGAAGAGTATCAACGAAAAGCATTCTTACCTACCCGATGTGGTGAGCAGGGGTAAATCGGCGAATAGCGATCACCATTACTTTGCGGAAGCGCAGGTACCTTGTTTCTTTTTCTATGGAAATGGCGGACCTGGTTTTTATCATGATGTTCATGATCAGCCGGAGACTATCAGTTTGAAGAATGTGGACGGCGTACTGAAGCTTGTCAAGGATTTTGTTAGCACGTTACAGTAGAGCATTCGCGCGCTAGCTCTTCTCTTTCTCGCGCAGGGCACTCTTTCTCTTTCTCTTTCTCTTTCTCTTTCTCAACCACTCTTTCTCTTTCTCTTTCTCTTTCTCGCGTCAGCGCAACTCTTTCTCCTCTATTACTTTTCCCTTTTCT
>CAZWPF010000037.1:0-2082 GCA_964636205.1 uncultured Chitinophagaceae bacterium
CTTTTACGATGGCACCGTATTGGCAGTTCATGAGACGAATGGGAATTCAATTTGGGCAAGATCATTCAATTATAATTCTCAAATGCCCGGCGGCAATAATTGCCAGGTGCCTTCATTTATCCAGGTTCATAATGATAGGATTTATATTGATTTGGACAATGATGCCAATTATAACGGCGGTACAAACAGGCCTGCTTTATTGTCATTAGATACATTTGGTCTGAATCCGACTTGTCTGGAGTATGCAATTGCAGGTACGGATTATCCGGCCGGAGGTAAATCGTTGATTGTTTCACCGACAGAAATTTATTTACTTTCGCCGAGTATAAGTACAAAAAACAATTCTGTTGATCTCTGGTTTGAGACAGATCCCACCAAAATTGGAGATGGAGCGATTGCGCGAATAAATAGTTTGACCGCGACGAATGTGTTAAGTTTCCAGTTCCGTTCTATAGCAACTCCGGGGTACCAAATGATCAACAATATTCGCCTTGAGGGGTCTGATATACTTGGTTTTGGTGGGGCAAGAAGTGATGTCGCTAATCAGATTGGTGATCAGGATATTTTTAAGATATCCATTGATCGCTCACTCCCATACCAAGCGACGGACTGCATAAATCAATTGCTGCATTACCGAGTCTATAATCCTTTGGTTGCGCTGAATGCTAATTTTTCTTTCACCGAATCGAGTCGGACACTGACTGCGACAACGCTTACTCCCCAAATAACCGATATTAGTTTCAATACAGTAAACCCTTGTCCTACATCAAACCAGATGATCATCAACAAGTACGCTGCAGTACTGGGTCGGGATTCATGTACTAATAAGTATAGGGTGGATAATGCCACTGGTTTTTCTGCAGGAGATACCGTGTTGGTAATTCAAATGAAGGGCGCGGAGATTGATATGTCGAATACTGCAAGTTTTGGCACTGTTATAGATTATAAAGGCGCAGGTAACTACGAATACAATGTGGTGAGCAGTGTAACCGGTAACGAGATAGCGCTGGTCTACGAGTTAACGCGCAAATATGATATTCCGGACGGGAAAGTTCAATTTGTTCGCGTTCCCTCTTATCAGAATTATACAGTTAGTCAACCCCATACGGCAGAGCCTTGGGATGGTAACAAGGGAGGAGTATTTGCCATTCGGGTGAACGGAGTATTGACCTTAAATGATGACATTGATGTAAGTGGAAAAGGATTCAGAGGTGGAATAGCATCCGTAAATTTCTACCCGGATTGCGCTTCTATGGATTATTACTACAATTTGACCTCAGGGCATAGCGGAGGAAAGGGAGAGTCTATCGTTGAGCTTCCTCCGGCCTTCGGTGCAGGTAGAGCTCCAGTTGCCAGCGGTGGTGGCGGTGGAAATAATCACAATACCGGTGGTGGCGGTGGAAGCAATTCCGGCCGAGGTGGCCGAGGTGGAGACCCGTGGAGTGGATGCCCCATTGTTCCAATAGGTGGAGATGGGGGTCTGGATTTAGCGTATAATAATACAGCGAATAAGATATTTTTAGGTGGCGGTGGTGGTGGCGCCCAACAAAACGATGCTACCGGAAATCCAGGTAAAAATGGTGGAGGTATCATCATTATTGAAGCTGGTTCAGTGATTGGTAATGGCAGAACTTTAAATGTGAAGGGTGAGGATAATTTGGCTACTTCTACATTGGACGGAAGTGGCGGCGGCGGCGGCGGTGGAACCATACTAATCAGTTCTAATGCAATAACAGGTAGTTGCAATGTTTTGCTCTCAGGGGGGAAGGGCGGAAACACCACATATGTCGCAGGTAGATGTTTAGGAAATGGCGGCGGCGGCGGTGGTGGTATCTTTTGGACTAATGCATCTGTTCCGAGCAGTTGGAATATTAATTTAATCGGAGGTTTAAATGGTACAGGTACCGGCCCCTGCGGTGCACACGGTAGCACGGCCGGCCAACCGGGAAGTATATTAACCAACCTTACGATTCCTAAAAGCTCCGTACCATATGTTGCGCCTCCGGTACTTCAATTGCTATCCAACAGCCCAATTTGCGCCGGTGATACACTGAAGCTTTTTGTTAATAATAATTATCCGTC
>CAZWPF010000037.1:2182-26350 GCA_964636205.1 uncultured Chitinophagaceae bacterium
ATTGGTAACGATACCACAATTTGTGAGCGTGAAAAAATCACCATTGGGACTCAGGTGCCTGGTGCAGGTTATCGCTGGAATACAGGCAGTACCAGTGCTTTTATAGATGCGACTGCAGCTGGGTTGTACATTCTGGAAGTGAATTTACAAGGTTGTGTCGTTTCAGATAGTCTTACATTAACGGTTGCACCCTTGCCTACTGTGAATTTGGGACCGGATACAACCATTTGTAATTCAAGTTTGCCCTTTGTTTTGGACGTAGGAACTTCTATGGGTTCATCTTATTTATGGCAGGATCAATCTACCGGTTCTACATTTGAAGTAAACGGTTCCGGATTGTATTGGCTTCAGGTAACGAGTGGCTCGGGTTGCATCAATCGAGATTCGATCGTTGTCACTGCAGTAGCTGATCCGTCTTTTTCTCTAGGAAATGATACCACGATTTGTGAGGGAGAACAGCTGAGGATTGGGGCTAATTTACCGAATGCGAATTATCTTTGGAATAATGGAAGTGCCGACGGTTACATTGAGATTGCTGAGTCTGGTACTTATATTCTTACCGTCGACCGGTCTGGATGTATTTATCGAGACACCCTGAATTTGACGATTGCACCCATACCCAAACTTCAACTCGAAAAGGATCGGGTTGTTTGTCCCGACGAGACCATTGTATTAAATGCCACTGTTGGTGGCAATAATCAATATCGTTGGAGTACCGGCGATGCGGTGGCCGCGATATCAGTGAAGGAACCGGGTTCGTACACGGTAACGGTAACTTCAGAGTTCGGTTGCGTGGCGGTCGGAAGAGTTCAGGTAAGCAGAGGATCGCTCCCTTCGGTGGAACTGGGTGGAGACACGAGTATCTGCGATGGAGCTGAGTTTATGCTGCAACCGATTGCCGATAACTATGATATGCTGATATGGCAGGATGGCACAAGTAGTTCTGACTATTGGGTGAGAAGCACGGGGTCATATTATGTGGCCGCGGGTAATCAGTGCGGAACGGTAGCTGATACAGTTGAAGTCGCAATTGTATTCTGTGATATCTGGGTGCCCGATGCATTTACTCCCAATGGTGATGGTTTGAATGATATTTTCAAAGCTGTAGGAAGTCTTGGCCAGCTGTCTGAATTTGAGTTGGCAGTTTTTAATCGTTGGGGGCAGGTGGTGTTTAGAACTCAGGATCCGATTGTCGGGTGGGATGGTAGATTTAATGGAAGTGAGCAACCGGTCGGGACGTACACTTACCTTCTTAAGTTTTCATTTGTCGACAAACCTCATGTTTTAAAAGGGAACTTCCATCTGATTCGTTAGATCATCGTGGGAAATGAAAGAGTGTACACAATAACTTTAGATGAATTTTATCCATTTGTTGGGTAAAAACAATTAATGTGTTCGTAGGTATCCAAATGTTCTTATTAATTGGATCGTAGCAAAAGTTTCGATTGTAATCATTGGATGTTGCAAGGAACAGCATGTATTTGATCAACTTAATAAACGGCGACATGAGTGAATTCGTCAAGACAAAATGGTACACGGTGGTGCAATTTTGAATTGTATACTCATATTGTTGGTTTACCCAAAGTTTTAAAAGTATAGTTCGACCTAATCCTTTTTAATTCGGACTTTTGCAAAAAAATATTCAATGTTTCGTCTTGGACTTGCCATTTCTCTATTTATTTTCTTTCTCAGAATTTCCCCGTCTTTTGCCGGGGGACACGAAAAGGTAGAGCGACCCGCCTTAGTGGTGGGACTGGTGCTCGACCAAATGCGGTGGGATTACCTGTATCGCTATTATGAGGGATTCGGCGATAAGGGATTTAAAAGATTAATGAGAGAGGGGTTCAACTGCCATCAGACAAAAATTTCCCATATTCCCTCATTTACAGCTCCGGGCCATGCCGGAATTTACACCGGAACAGTTCCTGCAGTACATGGAATTGTTTCTAATAACTGGCTAGATCCTCGTACCGGTCGTAAATGGTATTGCACCGAAGACACCTCTGTTTTGCCGGTCGGAGGTAGTTGGAAAGCCGGTCGGATGAGTCCGGCGAATATGAAAACAACTACTATAACCGACGAATTGAAATTGGCAACCCAATTTCGTTCCCGCGTATACGGTATCGCGCTTAAGGATAGAGGAGGAATTTTACCGGCTGGGCATTTGGCAGATGGTGCGTTTTGGTTTGACGATAGTACCGGAAATTTTATTAGTAGTACGTTTTATAACGACCAATTACCTGAGTGGTTGAATCAATTCAATCAACGAAGGTTGGCTGATTCTTTAATGAGCCAACCATGGGAGTTGATCTATTCTCAAGATCGATATAAGGCCTCCTTCCCGGATAGTAGTAAGTATGAAGGCTTAATGCCGGGAGAGACTGCATCGGTGTTTCCTCACAAGGTGAGCACTTATAATAGGTTGCGTTATCTCCCTGCGGGGAATACGCTTAGCCTGGAAATGGCTAAAGCTTGTGTAAGAGGTGTCAATCTGGGAAAGGGAGAGGCAACTGATTTTTTATGTCTGAGTCTATCTACTACTGATTATGCGGGGCATATGTACGCTCCCGGATCATTGGAATTGGAGGATATGTATTTGAGGCTGGATCGAGAGATAGCAGACTTGCTAAATTTTTTTGACAGTTGGGTGGGAAAAGGAAATTACTTGTTTTTCCTCACTGCGGACCATGGGTCTGCATATAATGCTCAGATGATGCAGGATTTTTCGATCCCTGCGGGGAACAGTAGCGGGAAGGCAATATTGGCAGCCATTAACGCTTATATTTTTGAGAAGTTTGGGGTAGGAAATTCTGTATTGACACTGGATAATTACCAGGTTTATTTAAATGAACCTGAATTGTCCGCTCCAAGCTTGAGATCGGACATTCGGAAAGCTATATTTGAATGGTTGGCAGATCGTGATGAGATTGCATATGTTATAGATTTGGAAAATCAAATCCCGTCTATGGCGCCTGAGAAGATCCGTGAAATGGTCGTCAACGGGCATTTCAAGCATCGCAGTGGAAGCATTCAGTTTATATTGCAGCCGGGTTGGTATTTTGGTTATGCACCCACGGGAAGCACCCATGGAATTTGGCATCCCTATGATACGCATATTCCACTGATTTGGTATGGCTGGAATATCCCTAGGGGAGGCACCTATGCCCCCGTTTTTATGCCGGATATAGCCCCAACGCTTTCTGCTTTATTAAAAATTCCTCAGCCCAACGGTTGCACCGGGGTGGTTATAAGAGATCTGTTTCGATAATTATCCTTAAAACCAGGTAGTAGAAACCGAAAAACAACTGTTAAATTTGTGCTTTATGCAGCAGTTGGCGCAGATTTTTGGAACCAGTATTAGTCAGGCGTTATATGAATTACGCGCCAACAAATTGCGCACGACACTTTCTCTCCTGGGCATTACAATTGGCATTTTTTGCATCATCGCTGTGTTGACCGTATTGGACAGTCTCAAACAGAACATTGCTGACAGTGTTGAAACACTGGGTAGTGATGTACTCTATTTGGGCCGTTGGCCTTGGGCTCCCGAGGATGGTCAAACCTTTAAATGGTGGGAATACGTCAACCGACCCGGAATGACTATGCGTGAGGTGCAGGAGGTGCAGCAATTGCCTGGAGTAGCTTTAGCTACATTGTCTCTTCAAATTCAGGGTCAAAAGGTAAAGCATCTTGACAAGGAACTGGAAGGTGTGGGCACAGTAGCAGTTGCAGAATACTTTGATAGGATTCAGAATGTGGAGATTGGAGAAGGGAGGTATTTATCACCAGGTGAACTTAATGGGGGAGCTTTCGTAACTGTTATCGGTGGTGCAGTGGCTGCCAATTTATTTTCTTCGGAAAGTTCCGCTTTGGGTCAGTCGATCACCTTGATGGGGCGAAAGTTTACGATTGTAGGGGTGATGGCATCTACCGGACAGAATATGGCGGGCTTCGATTTTGATAATGGAGTTATTTTGCCCTACTCTGCCATATCTACGGTAATCGATACTCGTTCGCTCAATTATGATCCGATTTTGATGGTTAAAGCAGCAGCGGGCATGCCGGTCAGTGAATTAGCATATGAGGTGGAGGGAAAGTTGAGGACAATCAGGAAGGTGAAACCTGGTGAGCGGAACAATTTTAGCATTAACCGATTAAGTCAGGTACAGGAGCAGTTGGATCAGATTTTCTCGATGGTGAACCTGGTAGGGATTGTTATAGCCGGATTTTCTTTGTTGGTAGGTTCTTTTGGTATCGCCAATATTATGTTTGTTACCGTGAAGGAGCGGACAAAATATATCGGGCTTAAATTGGCGGTAGGGGCTCGCGCATCCATAATACTCGGTGAATTCTTGTTGGAGGCTGTTATCTTGTGTCTCATCGGCGGGCTGGTGGGGATGTTGATCGTGGTACTAATTAGCCTTTTGCTGACTTATGGAGTCGATTTTCCTGTTCGGTTTAATTTGAATATATTTTTAATTGGAATGCTGGTGTCAGCGGGAGTGGGGGTTCTTGCTGGATTTATTCCGGCCAGGGCAGCTTCCCGACTTAGTCCTGTCACTGCTATTCGTTCAACCTGATGACTATGAGTAAAGAAAAAATTCTGATTCTGGATCAAAATAGAATCAATTGGAAACTCCGGAGAATGGCGTATCAGATTTGGGAGCGGAACAGTGATTGGGATGAAATTATGCTTATTGGCATCGAGCAAGCTGGTGTTTGTTTGGCGAGTGCCCTGGCCTCCGTTCTCAGAGAAATCAGTCCTTTGCGCGTCAAGCTAACTTCCATGAAAATAAACAAGCGAGATCCGTTGCAGGATCTGCCTGAGCTGACCGAAGAACTGAATGGCAAATCTGTGGTATTGGTCGATGACGTGGCGAATTCGGGGCGGACCCTTTTATATGCGTTGAAGCCTATTCTCTCCTATGCCCCTGAGCGAATAATGATCGCGGTACTCGTTGACCGTACACATAAAGCTTTTCCTATTACTCCTGATATTGTCGGACATAGTGTATCTACTACCTTGCAGGACCATATAGAAGTTGTACATGATTCAGATACAATTCAGGCAGTTTATTTAATGTAAATAGGTGCAGTATTCAAGTGATATCAGAAGGAATTAAAGAATTAGAAAAACTATACTTAATTAAATAGAATGTCTTACACAATTTTAATACATGGCGGTGCCGGAAATATTCATCCGGGTATGATGGATCGGTTGAAAGAAGAGCAATATACGGATGGATTAAGGATAGCTTTGGACGCCGGGTCAGCCATCCTGGCGAATGGAGGAAGTGCTTTGGATGCGGTATCAGCTGCAATTGTGGAATTGGAGAATAATGAATTGTTCAATGCTGGTAAGGGTTCGGTTTTTACTAAAAATGGGCTGCATGAGATGGATTCTGCATTGATGGATGGAAAAACACTCGCTGCTGGTGCGGTTGCGGGAGTGAGAAATATCCGTAATCCAATAGTGCTGGCTAAAGAGGTGATGCTTCATTCCGGCCATGTTTTTCTGTCGGGATCAGGGGCAGCAGATTTTGCGGTGAGCAGGGGTATTGAATTGGTGCCCGATGGTTATTTTTTCAATCAAGAGCGGTATGATCAATGGATGGCAATTCGCGATAGTAATTTTACTCAACTGGATCATGCAGGAGATAATTTGAAAGGAGGGGGTGAGGGTTATAAATTTGGTACAGTGGGTGCAGTTGCGGTAGATCAGCATGGAAATCTCGCAGCCGGAACTTCTACAGGTGGTATGACCAACAAACAATTTGGAAGGATCGGTGATAGTCCCGTAATTGGTGCGGGAACATATGCGAATGATCGCACGTGTGCTATTTCTTGTACCGGACATGGGGAATTTTTCTTGCGGGCAGCAGTAGCTCACGACATCTCTTGTCTTATCGAATATCGTGGCATGGATTTGCAAGCAGCATGTGATTTGGTAATAAAAGACAAATTGGTGAAAATGGGAGGAGAAGGTGGATTGATCGCTGTGAATGCGGCCGGCAATTACTGTTTTTCTTTCAACTCAGCCGGAATGTATCGGGGGATGCGTAATTCTGCGGGGGCAGAAGAGATAGCATTTTACGGAGCAGCCTAGTTTGGACTGTTCCGCTAAGGGCTCAAACGGGAGTTGATTTCGATTTTAGAAAAAATTATCTTTGAATAAGTGGAGACTCAGCTTATACCATATCTGTTGGCATGTATCATAATTACCGCATTGTTTGCAGGTATGGATATGGCATTGGTTTCTGCTAACCGTTTTAAGATTGAACTGAGGAAGAAACAGGGGACTTACAGTGGACGGTTATTAAATCGTTTGCTACGTGATCCAGAGGAGTTTACCGGGACGAGGCTGGTTACGGTCAGCATGACCTTGGTGATTTTTTGTGTGCTTTTTGCCCGCTTTTCTCAACCCTTATTGAATAAGTTGCCAGCGCCGCTCGATTCTGAATTGATACGCTTTTTATTCAACACAATCGGCGCACTGTTGGTGATTTTATTTTTTGGCGAATTTTTACCTAAAGCTTACGTCCGTTCGCGAGGGGAACAGGTTATGGTCGTTTTAGGATTGCCGGTAATCGCCTTCTACTATCTAATGTATCCGCTTGCGCGGATCTTCGTTTCCATTTCAGGATTTATTCTGAAGTATTTGTTCAATGTCAGCGTCAAGGACCAAGAAGTGGTATTTAAGAGGTTGGATGTGGAGCAATTGGGCAAGCAAATTGCTTATGGAAACGAAGTGGATGGGAAACAGATGAACACCGAGTTATTTGAAAATGCCCTGAATCTTGTCAGAACAAGAGTGAGGAGATGTATGGTGCCCCGTAAAGAGGTGGTAGGAGTTGATATTAATACCCCTATAAATATAGTTTCTGAGTTGTTTATCGAAACAAAACTGTCGAAAATTATCGTTTACGAGGGTACGATAGATCAAATTGTAGGGTATGTGCATCATTTAGATATGAATCGAAAGCCAAAGTCGATAGCTGAGATTATGCATACGATCACGGCAGTACCTGAAGCGATGAGTGCAATAGAGGTAATGAATCAATTTACGCGAGAACGAAAAAGCATTGCTTGGGTAATTGATGAATTTGGCGGCACTGCAGGGGTAGTGACAATGGAGGATGTACTGGAGAAAATTTTCGGGGAGATATACGATGAGTACGACACCCAGATCTATGTAGAAAGGCAGATTGCTGAATTTGAATATATTTTTAGCGGACGTTTGGAATTAGATTATTTGAATGAGAAATATGGATTTAATTTTTCACTCAACGGACCGGAGACCTTGTCGGGATACGTAATTCAGAAGCACGGTAAGCTGCCTAAAATAAAAGACCGTATCTTTATAGATAGATACGAGTTCGATATTTTGCTCGTTTCAGATACCCGAATTGAGACGGTGAAATTGAAGTTATTGCAGTTGTAGTATTGATTTCAAAACATTTTTATAATTTTTTAAAACCGGAGTTATGGCCATACAACGCCCATTTAATTTGACTCAATGGATTGAGGAGCACCGTCATTTATTGAAGCCACCAATTGGAAATCAACAGATTTACCACGATACAGAAAGTTTCATCGTCATGGTCGTTGGCGGGCCGAACGTGCGTAAAGATTTTCACTATAACGAAAGCGAAGAACTGTTTTATCAACTTGAAGGAGATATAGTTTTGCGTATCGAGGAGGATGGGAAGATTGTAGACATTCCTATTAAGGAGGGAGAAATGTTTTTGTTACCTCCCAAAGTTCCCCATTCCCCCCAGCGCGGTGCTAATACAGTGGGATTGGTTATCGAAAAAGTGCGGAGGGAAGATGAGATGGACGGATTTGTATGGTTTTGTGATAACTGCCACAGTAAGTTGCACGACCAGTATTTTAAGCTTACTGATATTGTGAAGCAGTTTCCGCCCATTATGAAGGATTTTTATGCGGATGAACACAAGCGTACTTGCAAGAAATGTGGCACTGTAATGGCACCACCAGAACCTAAATAATAATTAATAGCCCGGCTCAGTCCGGGTTTTTGATACCGATATGAGTCATACAGTAAATCTGGCGGTACAGGTATTGCCCTTGGGTAAGTCGACCGAAGAGGCTTATCAGATTATCGATCGCGCTATTGCGGTGATAGATCAATCAGGACTAAAATATGAGGTTTGTCCTTTCGAAACGGTTATAGAAGGCAGCTATGAACGCGTGATGCAGGTGCTTGATGAAATTCAAAATGAATGTAGTGCGGCCGGTGCAGATACAATTCTTGTTAATATGAAATTGCATCGAAGTTTTAAAACGGATCTTGCAATTACCGACAAGACAGGCAAATACCTCCACACGCGGAAGTCTGACTAGTATAAAAACATATGCTGATAGTAATTTTGGATGCAGCATTTTTGGCTAATTATCAAATATGAATAGAGTAGAATTAATCAATAAAATCAGGGAAAAGAAGTCGGTTTTATGTGTCGGACTGGATACGGATCCGGAAAAGATACCCAATCATCTTTTTGCAGAGGAAGATCCTATATTCGCCTTTAATAAGGCGATCATTGATGCGACCAAGGATTATACAGTTGCCTATAAGATTAATACCGCATTCTACGAAGCCCAAGGAGTAAAGGGGTGGATTAGTTTGGGCAAAACACTTGACTATATACCTAAAGATATTTTTACCATCGCGGATGCAAAGCGTGGTGATATTGGGAATACATCAGATCAATACGCACGGGCATTTTTCCAGACTTATTCTTTTGATAGTATAACGGTGGCACCTTATATGGGTGCGGATAGTGTGAAGCCGTTTTTGGGATTTCTAGGGAAATGGACTATCGTGTTAGGGCTGACCTCCAATGCTGGAAGTAGTGATTTTCAATTGCAACCGACAGGCGAGGGACTATTGTACGAAAAGGTGCTGAAGACTGTAGCTTCTTGGGGAACCCCTGAGAATTTGATGTTTGTAATTGGCGCAACCCGTAAGGACCAATTGAGACAAATCAGAGAAATGCTTCCCGAGCATTTTTTCCTTATTCCGGGAGTGGGCACACAAGGTGGAGATGTGGCCACGGTTTGCGAGAATGCATTGAACCAGGACGCAGGTATTCTAATCAACGTTTCCAGAGGAATCATCTACGCAGGCAATGATCAGGATTTTGCGATCCGAGCCGGTGACGCCGCTATGGAATATCAGAGACAAATGGAGAAGTTTTTGTAACTTGTTGGCTATAACCAATTTATTTTAACCTTATTTTCATAATGTTTATAAGGTTTAAATTAAATATGGATTTTTTTATAGCCAAAAAGTTGCAATATGATTCAAGAGCGTTTACTTCAGTTTATCTGGCAGTTTAGTTTGTTTAAGCCGGGCAGGCTGGTTACTTCTGATGGAGAGCAGGTGGTGGTCATTTTGCCCGGTCAATTGAATCGAAATGCGGGTCCGGATTTTATTGGCGCTCGTATCAGAATTGGGTCCACTATCTTAATTGGGAATGTAGAGTTGCATATTAATGCGACAGATTGGATAAAACACCGGCACGAGGAAGATCCGGCCTATAGGAATATTATCTTACATGTAGTTCATCATAATGATTGGCCGGAGGTTACCCATCCTTTCCCGACACCAATTTTAGAACTTGCCGAGCATATCCCGGAGGAAGTAATTGAAAGGTACAGGCATTTGCAGATCACACCCCAACAGATCCCGTGTGCTGTCGAACTCAAGCGCGTCAATCCCCTTATAAAGCAAAGTTGGCTCCATAGAATGCTGGCCGAGAGGTGGGAGCAAAAATTAGCTGGATGGCAAAATATGCTGAAAGAGGCCAATGGGGACTGGCGCAATCTTCTTTACTGGCGTATCGCAGCCAATTTCGGATTCAAAGTCAACGAGATGCCCTTTTTGATGCTGGCTCAGTCCATTCCGCTCAACATCCTCACCAGATGCAGAAATTCCCTGTTTCAACTGGAAGCATTACTCTTTGGACAAGCGGGACTGTTGCAAGGAAATTGTAAAGATGAGTACCAATTTGCCTTGCAGACAGAATATAGATATCTCCGACATAAATACCGACTGGAGCCTATCTCAGGACATTTATGGAAATTCCTGAGGATGAGGCCGGCTAATTTTCCCACCGTCAGAATAGCTCAGTTCGCGGCATTGGTACATCAATCAGTACATCTTATGGCACAGATTGTGGAAAACACAGCCATGGATCATCTGGTGAACTTACTACAGGTTTCAGCCGGAAAATATTGGGACAACCATTTTCGATTTGGAGAACCTCATGCTGGTAAGCGACCAAAGCGCCTTGGTACCACGACTTTGCGGAATTTAATTATTAATACCATCGCTCCAATTCAATTTCTCTATGCTACCCATCACGGACTGAAGGATGCGCAAATCAATGCACTTCATTTGTTGGAAACAATTGATCCTGAAAAAAACAACATTATCGATATGTGGAATTATGCGGGCTGGTCACCGGAAAATGCTGCACAATCTCAGGCTATGATACAGCTGTATAACAGTTATTGTAATGCTCGTAGGTGTCTGGAATGTGGTATTGGCTTGAAATTACTTCGTTCAGGTGGCAGTATCTAAAGCAATATTCGCACCATAAGACGCGTTATATACTAGTTTTATTTCTCGCTCCTGCAATGCACTATTTTGTGGGAATATTAGAAGAGGAAGGAAAATGCTATTATTTTTGCCGGAAATAACATTGATCAAAATAATATAGAATAAATTTAATTCATGAAAAACCTGTCTCTTATTCTTAGTGTGCTGTCTCTTGCAGGGGTTATCACCTTGTTTGTTATGCAATCGAATGGTGGAAGATCCGAAGGGAAAAGTGTCGCCGTTATGGGTCAGGCAAGCGATATACCTGCAGGATCTGCCAGAATAGCCTATGTGAATATCGATACTTTGGAAGCACATTATGATTATCTGAAAACCAGAAAAACTGAGTTCGAAGATAGGCAACGGAAGATGGAGGCAGAATTGCAACGTTCTGCTCAGCAACTGCAAAAAGATTACATGGAATTGCAGCAGAAGGCACAGGCTGGTACACTGACTCAGGCCGAGTCGGAGCAAGCACAGAAGAGGTTAATGCAGGGCCAACAAAGCTTGGAAACCAGACAGCAATCGATGACAGAGCAGTTGCTGAAAGAGCATGAAGAGTTTAATTTGGAAGTCCAATATCTCTTAGACAGTTTCCTTACTGATTATAACAAGGAAAAGGGTTATGATTTTATCCTAACCTACACAAAGGGTGGTCAAATCATGTATGCAGAAAAAGATTTGGAAATCACCCGGGATGTGATTGAAGGAATGAACCGTATCACAAAGAGTCGGAATCTTTCTAAACAAAAATAGTTCTTCATTAAGCGCATTATTTAGTCTAATTGGAACAGCCCGCTTCTTTCAAACGTAATCTCTCACTTCTGGATGGAGCTTTGCTGGTCATAGGTTCTATGATTGGCTCCGGAATATTTATAGTAAGTGCAGATATAGCAAGAAGTGTAGGAAGCGCCGGATGGTTGATAATGGTTTGGGTAATTTCCGGACTGATCACCTCTGGCGCAGCTTTGAGTTACGGGGAGCTGAGCGGCATGTATCCTAAGGCGGGCGGACAATACGTTTATCTTCGGGAAGCCTATGGCAAATTATTTGCTTTTTTATACGGATGGGCGCTTTTTGCAGTAATACAAACAGGTACAATTGCAGCTGTGGGTGTTGCCTTCGCCAAGTTCACGGGTTATTTAGTGCCGGAATTAGGTGATGGAAACATCTTATTTGGTAATAAAGATGGCTTCCATATTTCCGCTGCCCAATTGCTGGCAATAGTAGTGATCGTTTTACTCACTTATCTTAATACCAGAGGTCTTCGAAACGGAAAGTTTATTCAACTGCTTTTTACATCAGCGAAAGTAATCGCTATGGCCGCTTTGATTGTATTTGGCTTTATGATGGTTAGTAATTCCGAAGTGTGGAAATTCAACTGGGACGGCGCATGGATGGCTAAGAAGATTTCAATTACAGCCGACGAAATTCGACACCAGTCGCTGAATCCGACAATGCTTGTAACCGCCATTTGTACAGCAATGGTGGGGGCTTTGTTCTCTAGCGATGCATGGAACAATGTTACTTTTATAGCCGGCGAAATCAAGCGCCCGGAAAGAAATATTGGACGGAGCCTGGCTATCGGGACTATATTCGTTACCATTCTGTATGTAATTATGAATCTAATGTACCTGAACGTGCTTACCGTAGGTGAAATTGCGAGAGCAGAGCACGAACGGGTGGCATTGGCAGCCAGCCTGAAAATTTTCGGAAATGAGGGGACAATTTTTATTGCACTGCTGGTAATGGTGGCAACTTTCGGCTGTAATAATGGATTAATCCTTTCAGGCGCGCGGGTGTATTATACTATGGCGAAGGACCATCTCTTTATTCCGGGGGCTGAAAAGTTAAATAAAGCGGGTGTTCCGGGAAAGGCGCTGTGGATGCAGTGTTTCTGGGCTTCAGCACTTTGTCTCAGCGGTCAATATAACAACCTGTTGGATTTTATCATCTTTACTGTACTCCTTTTTTATATCCTGACAATTGCAGGTATCTTTGTACTTCGAAAAAAGAAGCCGGAACTTCCTAGGCCATATAAGGCTTTTGGATACCCGGTAGTGCCATTTTTATATATTTTAATAGCTGCTATCATCTGCATCGTGTTATTAACCGAAAAGCCCAGTTATACCTGGCCAGGGTTAATCATAGTTCTTGCGGGAATCCCAATATTTAGGGTATTGCAAGCACGAGAGCGAAATGGGCAGTTCCCAACAAATACCAACGATCGGTAATAATATGGATAAGACAGATCTGGATCAGTTGTTCGAGCAAATGCAGCAAGTGCATGTGCTCGTGGTAGGAGATGTTATGCTGGATAATTATTGGTGGGGAGATGTGGATCGGATATCACCAGAGGCTCCCGTGCCTGTAGTGGCGTTGCGAAAAAGGGACAGCCGTCTGGGTGGTGCCGCAAACGTCGCCCTAAATTGTAAGTCATTAGGTGCAAAGGTGAGTCTCGCTAGCATTATCGGTGATGATAATGAAGCGGATATCTTGCAACAGCTGCTAGAGGAATCAGATATCAATACTGATTTATTGATGCGTAGCAAAAACCGGATCACCACTACCAAAACTAGAGTGATTAGTCGGAACCAACAAATGTTGCGGCTGGACGCAGAAATAAATCAAGAAGTAGATACCCAGGATGAGCATCCGTTTATAGATATCGTTCTTAAATTTTTACAGAGAGAGAAGCCTCAAGTGGTAATTTTTGAGGATTACAACAAAGGTGTGCTGAAAGAAAATATAATTAAACGTATTCTAGCACATTGTAGCGAACTGGGTATAGTCACCGCGGTTGACCCTAAGCGTGATAATTTCCTATCTTATGAGGGTGTTACCATTTTTAAGCCCAATTTGAAAGAAGTTAGGGAAGGACTGGGTATCGACTTAAAGGAGATAAACACAAATACGCTTAATGAGGCGCATCAAAAGCTTCATCAGTTTTTGCAACATAAAATATCATTCATCACTTTGTCGGAACACGGGGTGTTTTTCAACGATGGCAGTAGGTATGCGATAACACCATCTCATAGGAGAAATATCGCAGACGTTTCCGGGGCGGGTGATACCGTAATCGCAACGGCGGCGTTGGTGTATGCCATTACCGGCAATGCCGCGCTAATGAGTGAGATTTCAAATATTGCCGGCGGACTTGTTTGCGAAGAAGTGGGGGTGGTGCCGATAAAAAAGGATTTGCTATTGGCAGAGGTGAAGAGGTTGTCAATGGATTAACATAAAGAAGCGATGTACTTATAATTTGTACATCGCTTCTTTGTTTACAGTGTTTTTTCAATAGTTAAAAGTTAAACCCTAATCTGCCCGCAATAAAACTATAATTTCCTCCGGTTACCATTGTAGATTCATATCTCAAACCCAGTTCCATAGCGCCAAACTGCACGCCGGCCGCAGGTGCAAAGGTGAATCCTGAAGTACTTGCTGAAATGTTTCTGCCAAGAAACGGAGAATATATACTCGTGGTGATGGATGAATATCCTATTTCTCCCATTACAAATAGGTGTTTCAAGAAAATGTATTTATAACCTGCTTTCACGGGAAATAATGTTCCATAGTCGAGTGAAGCACCCGCAATAGTTTTGGGGAACATTGCAAATCCGCCGGCAGTCAGGGTTGCAAAGCCGGGGCCAATATGATAGGAACCCCGCAATGTAAATCCTCCAATTCCGCCATAGGTATTGTTTAATACCCCGGTTGTGGGACCTCCTTCTAAACCGAACCCAAAGCTAAATTTTTTCGAAAGTTTCTGCGCATGTACATTGCCCGCCACACACAGTGAAATCAAAAGCAATAAAGTCATAAAGTTTTTCATCATGTCGAATTTGAACATAAAGGTAGTAGCATAGTCTACGTAACTCAATACCACAAATGTGGTATTTGTTTTCTGCACTAATATTTATGGATCAATAGATAAAATGAGTAATTACATCTTATTTGGAGCATGTGGCTATCGAATCAACAGTAAATCACCCTTCTGTTTAAAGGAGCGCTGTTTGCTTCCTGTGGTTGCCTCCATCATATACATGTAGGTGCCGACTTCAGCATCCATATTTTGAAGAGTGCCATCCCAACTTTCATAAGGGTCGGTGGTGGAGAAAACCATCTTACCCCACCGGTCGTAGATTCTTAAATTAAAATCCTTAACGGGACAATCAGCCGGGATCATTACCCGGAAGACATCATTTTTTCCATCCCTGTTTGGCGAAAATGCGTTCGGAATGAGGGGCTCACAAAAGCAAATTTGTCTGGTAATGCGAATTGTATCACTATGGACACAGCTGCCTGCTGTAATTGTAAAAAAATAACTTCCCGAATCCTGAACAACCAGATGAGGGGCAGTTGATCCATCATTCCACATCACTGCAACGTTGCTATCGTTAGGAGCTCCGGAAGATAAATTCATAGAGATCGGGTCGTGCTGACAAAAGGAGTAATCTTTTGTTTCAATCATCTCCCATCGGGCTATTTGGATGTCGATGGTGTCTGACCGCTTGCATGTACCGGATTGAATTGAGGCAATGTATCTACCCGACGTTCGTACTGTTATAGAGCGGTTTGTCTGACCATTCTGCCATAAATATTCCATACTATCCGCTGAGATGGTAAGGATTACCGAGTCGACATTGCAGAGTATAGAATCCGGCCCCATAATTTTAAATGCCGGAAGTTCAGCAGCAGAGATACGGAAACTGTCGGTGAATACTTCGCAAGCGTTACCATAGTGGACATAATATAATCCCTGTTCGTTTACCAAGCGATCGGGATTATTTGAACCGTCATCCCAAATGTAAAATTGATAGCCTGCAGGGGCTGAAACTACGAATCCATCTTTAGGAAATTCGCAAAAGCTGGTGTCTAAAATCAGTTTTCGCACAGTATCTAAATAGGATGCTTGCACAAAATCGTTACCTATACCTATATCTCCATATCCTTCCAATGTAATGACGCGTTGTACGAATTGGCATGCAATTCCAGGGAGATCAGGGAAATTGACAGCGTCCAAATACCTCGATACTACCGAATCCGTGTTCAATGCATATATTTTGTCATTTGGTGCAAGTCTTAGTTTGGAATAGCCACACAAACCAATTCGCGTTTTGGAGGCGGCAATGGCCGTACGGGTGGGATTACTTATGTCAAACTGATACAGAAAAAGTGCATTGGCAGGGAATCCAATTTCCGGGATTCCTGAAATGTAAAGCATTCTACTATTGGGTGAGAACGCTATACCAAAATGGGTCGAACTGTTGCTAGTAAGTCCGGGCTGCAGACTATCTATGAGGACAGGATTAGACACAGCGCCGGTGCATGCGTCAAAATCGTATAATTCCGCATAGTTCGCCCGTGAATAAACAACTCCTAATTTCGTGTTATCGGGAGATATGGCCATTTGGCCAAAAGTCCACCACGAGTTGGCATAAGTCGGTGGGCTGGGGATAGCGATGTAGGGTTTGCTTCCGGAGATTCCGGCTGCAAATATCTGAGGAGTCGAACTAATGCCCCCGACCGTTATTTCCCATACTCTGAATTCGTTGGAGTAATTGGCATGTGCTATCAACCAAATGTTATTGCGCTTGCCTGGCACTGCGATAATAGTTTCAGTAAGTCCGGAATCGAGTTGTATCCATTTGGTTTGACTAACAAGGTCACCGAGGTTGTTGTTGAGTGACATGTCGACAATGCTATAAAACAACCGACCGTCGTAAGGTGGGGTGAAACGTTTTTGTTCCCAATTGGTAACTGCGAAGATGTAATATTTCCCGGGACTGTCGATGACGGGTAATATTACAGAGCCCTGCGAACTGCTCGATATGATTGGCATTGTTGAGGATGGTGAAATGGGATTTCCATTGGGCATCGGTTGATGGGTTCGATCCCACACCCGTTCGCCGCTGGTATAAAATAATAAGCGGCCGAATCTATCACAAACAGAGGCGCTCGATTCCCAGAGTCCACCTAAAGTAGAATGCGTTATGGCAGTCCGTATGGGTACCGGACTGGCATTATTGAAATCCAATCCGGATCGATTACCAAAAACCCAGACTTTGTTTTCGTTTATATTGTACTGCGCTACCGTAACCGTTGATGAGCTAACAGTAATAATGAGTAAAAGCCAAATAAAATTTACCAATCTCATTGTCCAAGGTCGATAAGATGACAACCCGATTTCGTTCATTGAAATCGGGTTGCTGAGATGAAGAGTTAATGTATCACTTGAATCTTATGGATCATAGATGTCGAACCATATTGTACTCGTAAAAAGTATAAACCCGGTGCCCATTCTGAAGTTTCGATTACTTCAGGCTGACGTGAAATTTCCCCTTGTCGCAGCAGCAATCCCTGCATGTTTACAATGGAATATTGTATAGGATCGTTGGATTTATAGTTGGCAATACGGATAAAATTATCGGCCGGATTAGGATACACGGAATATGACTTGTCTACCTCAGAAAAGTATATTCCCGCAACATCTCCAACGATAATAGTTTCGGAAAGTATTTTTTCACCACATCCGTTTTCAATTGTCAGAGTCACTGTATATTGTCCTGATGCATTATAGCTATGTGAGGTTTGCTTTCCGATAGATGTGTTTCCGTCGCCGAAATTCCATTTATAAACAAATGCATCCTGGGGATTGGCGACATCGAATTCATAGTTTGTTCCGCCAATTGAGTTAATTATAATGCTGTCGGCATCAGGATTTTTATCTACAACTTGTACTTGAAACCGAAGCGTATCATTGTAAGCTAATTCGTCGCCGGTCATCATTAATACTGCTTCAAAATCGTAGGTGCCGGTTTGGGAAAGATCAATCCCCGAGAAACTAACCGTTTCTGAGTTTCCCATCGCTATCGGATTTGTCAATGTGTATGAGCGAGCTCCGGTTGAGGGGCCGGTATATGTAAAGTCGAGTAAAATATCCTTTGCCAACATTAACGCGGTGTTGGCAACTACGACTTCAATTTCTGCGTTGTTGTCAGCACAAATCGAACCATCCATACCAGTCATGGAAAGCACAGCAGCGTCTAGTAGCTTGGCTCCTTTTTTTCGGACAGATACGTCGTCTATACTGATGTTTATCCCCTGCGTGAGTGCATCATCTGCTTTGCCATAAAATCCAAAATAATATACACCTGAAACCGAGGGCGTAATATCAGTTTCGAAATCGATGAAACTTGGTTGGGAAACGGCATTATTATTGAGTAATGGTTGATTGGCCAACATCGAATCCAATGACTTGTCTCTTGCCATATAGATATGGAACGTGGGGTGTTCTCTTCTTCCGTTACTGATCCACAAACACCGGAAAGTATAGGTCGTGTCTTTATCTAGACGGATGCCCTCGCTGAAATACCACCCTTCGTTAACGTCATTTGGCCGCATGCGTTGAAACCTTAAGTGAATATTATCAGCCCCTGTGGTTTTCTCTAACATCCAGTTGAGACCATCCCCATCAATGTCTAAAGTGTCATGACACGGCGGCAAATCCGGCGGGGTGTAACTTTCAAATGTTTCAAGATAAGGAACCGGTCGGGGTGGACAAGCCTGACCAAATGAGTCAAAAGATGCACTCAGAAAAGTGCACGACGCGACAATGAAGGCGGTTTTCTGAAATGAAAATAAGTTTAGGCTCATAACATTAGTTTTGAGCAAATTATTAATGTACTTTCGATTAAAATAGAGTACTTTTACTCAAGTAACAATTACTAAAATGTCTTGGATATTGTCCCTGGTTTAGGGAATATTTAGTTTTTGACCCGGATAGATGGTTGAATTTCTCAGATTGTTTATTCGCATAAGTTGTTCTACCGGTATCCCGTATTTCTGAGAAATTCGATAGAGCGTATCGCCCTGTTCAACGGTATGGTATCGGCCATTAGAGGGAGTGGAGCCCGACTTTGATTTTGTCGTGGGACTGTTATTTTGATGTGATTTTGCTATTTGTTTTCTTTTTCCTCTCCGATCGTATTTATGTAAATCATAGCGCTCGATCAGATTGATGAGCATTTGTGGATAATTCGGGTCTGTGGCGTAGCCGCATTTCTTCAGACCATGTGCCCAGCCTTTATAATCGGTGCTTTTAAGTTTGAAAAGAGCTTGGTATCTCGGCCGCTTTAAGAATTCTGTATGATCGTAAAATGATGACTCCGGATCCTTATAGACCCGAAAACAATCGTTGCGCTTATCATCATCTTTATAATACTTTTTCCCCTTCCAATCGGGTGTGCATTTTATGCCGAAATGATTATTGGCAAACCTGGCTAATGAACTGTTCCCGTTCGCTGATTCCAGCATCGCCTGAGCCAACGTAATGCTCGCAGGTATGCCATCTGATTTCATCTTTTTAACGGCTATCTTACTAAAACGATCGATGTATTCTTCTGCAGTATAGATTGGATAGTTACCTCCGCTCCGCCGGTCAGCTTTTCGTTCAACCTTTTTATTGTTCTTACTGACGACCCGATCAGGTGTACTACATGAAACTGCGAGCCCACAGAATGTGGTTAAGCAAAAGACCCATATTGAAATTATTCTTTTCAAGTAGGAATAGCTGGACTATAACAAATTTAAAATATTTCGATGAAGTTTTATTTGACAGGCGTTACTTCGTAACCCGCTTGTCGGAGCAGGTTAATCAGTCCTTTTTCCCCACCTAAATGACCGGCGCCGACGGCGATAAACCCTGATTTTGAAGAAGAGATTTTATCAATTGCCGGAATCCATAGTTCATTCCGATCGTCAACGAATTGAGTGGTAAATCCCTCCATTTGTCCGGAAGTATCGATCATAGTTCGCAGAGCGAAGATATCCTGGCTTTTGAAATAATTCAGTAAAGCATCGTATTCATCCCATTTGGAACTAGGATCATCTACAACTTCCATAATATAGGCGGCGATGCTATCTGGTAGAAAACTGTCAATTAATTTCAGCTGATCGGCCGCCGTTTCCAGTCCGACGATTTCCTTTTGCTGACCTATTGCCATATCCATGATTTTTTCTTCATAAGAAACGGGAGTATCGCAGGCCATTCCCTGGTTCATAAATAATGATTGTAGGGCAAATGGTTTGAGTCTTTGGAACAACTCCACGTTACTTTTCAGACTGTCTGACACATATTTGCTGAGTCGACTGTATTGTTCGGGAGTAAAATAGTCTGACAGATTTTTGCCGCTGTTGTCAATGAGACCCATTGATATTTGCATCATCAGACTCGGGTCATCCATATCCAGTTCAAAGCAGACCACATCACTTTCATCCAGGGCATGCTTCATTGCGGGAGTCCAGATGAAATCTTCTTTACAAATTATGTGAATTGTACCCAGTACCCATGAACGTTGATGACCCGGTTTATCAATTTGCCAGAGCAGCGATTTTTCATTTTCTGAACCGGATTCTCCTTTTCTGAAATTTGCTTTACAAGTAAAATGAAACAGGCCTGTTAATAACAGCGCTATCAAAGGTATTTTCATGATTAAAGTCAATATGTCCTAAGGTACTTAAAATAACTGACCCTTGAAAATAAACCGTCTACTATTCGAACGCCATAGTTAATAACGCCATGACTACACCTAGAAGCATGGCAACTACTTTGGCCTTGCTGAGCATATGCTGGCGGGTGCCGCTTTCGAAAAAGATGGTAGTTGAAATATGTATAAAGGCTCCTGCAACAATCGGTAAAAGAATACTCGCTGTGTGCGACATCACTACAAACTCTTGTTCTAATACAAAAGCTATTACAGCTGCTAGTGGAGTGATGGCCGAGAAGATGGCCAATGTGACCCAGGCTGCCTTTCTCGATTTTCCTACGAGCACCAAAGAACTTACCAACATGGCTTCAGGGAGCTTGTGAACCGCTACTGCTAAAAACAGGGCAGGAGTGGTGCGCCCCATGCTATATTCAAAACCAAGTGGCAGACCTTCCATTAAAGCGTGAACGCTCAGTCCGACCAGTACCGGACTTAAGGGTATCGAATGCCCATTTGGATGCACATGCATATGACCATGCTCCGCTCCATGAGTGAATTTTTGAAGCAATAACTGGAAAAAAAAGCCGCCTAACACAAAAATGCCGGCTTCGTGATGGAGTTTTTCAAAAGCTTCCGGTAATAAATGCAGGATTGTAATTCCTAAAAGAAAGGAACCGGAGAATGCTAATAAATAATGCAATCTGTCTTGGTTGACCCACTTAATCCATAATGGTATACTACCGGCTAATATAGTCACCAATAGTAATAACAGGCTGTACCAAATGTGCATTTTTCGTTGTTTGAAAAGGAGAAGAGACAAAATTAAACCCATTTTCCCGAATTATCGTAATAATGTTGCATTTAGATGCAGTTATTTTCCGGATCGGTATTATTGGTTGACAAGGGTGGGGAAGGGGGCTGTAGCCCTGATTAATTTATGTTATTTTTGCGGCTTCATTGTTTATCCGAGATTTTCATGACAGACCAAAATCGATATAATCTTCGTGGTGTTTCCGCGCAGAAGGAAGACGTGCATCGCGCAGTAGCGCAGTTGGATAAGGGTATTTATCCGAATGCTTTTTGTAAAATCTACCCCGATTTTTGGGGAGGTGATCAGGATTGGTGCAATTTGATGCATGCAGATGGAGCCGGAACCAAATCGGTATTGGCCTATCTCTATTGGAAGGAAACCGGAGATATGTCGGTTTGGGAAGGCATCGCTATTGATGCAATTGTGATGAATATAGATGATTTGTTATGTGTCGGTGCAACCGGTCCTTTTACATACTCATCCACAATTGGCAGAAATAAGAATTTGATTCCCGGTGATGTAATTGCTACGCTGATCAACGGCACTCAGGCATATTTCGACCGGATGAAGGAGTTTGGACTGGATATACATTTTTTGGGAGGAGAGACAGCCGATGTGGGGGATGTAGTGCGGACGATAATTGTAGATGGCACAATGGCTTGTCGAATGCCGCGTAAAAAATTGGTTACTACTGAGAAAATGCAGCCCGGCGATGTGGTTGTATCGCTGGCTAGCTATGGTCGTGCTACTTATGAAGATAGCTATAACAGTGGTATGGGTAGTAATGGCCTGACCAGTGCCCGCCATGAATTGTTAGCTAAGAAGTATGCAAAGCTGTATCCGGAGAGCGTGGATCCAAATTTGCCCGATGAGGTAGTCTATAATGGTAAATACGATTTGCTGGATGCAACAGAGACCGGGTTGGATGTGGGCAAGATGATTTTGTCGCCAACACGCACCTATGCTCCCGTTGTGGTTAAAATATTGGATCAATTCTTTGATCAGATACATGGTATTATTCACTGCAGCGGTGGAGGGCAAAGCAAGGTGCTCCATTATTTGCCGGCTCCACTCCGAGTGGTTAAGAACAATTTATTACCTGTTCCTCCGTTATTCCGTATGATACAAGAAGCTGCCGGCACCGACTGGAAGGAAATGTATCAGGTATTTAATATGGGTCAGCGCCTAGAATTGTTTACAGACAGACAGACAGCGGAGCAAATTGTGGAAATAGCTGCGCAGTTCCATATTGATGCTCAAATCTCCGGATATGTAGAAGCAGCAGAGAAAAAGGAAGTGATTATCGAAAGTCCGTACGGAACTTTTACATACTAGTAGTCAATTTGATGGGGGTAGAAGCCTGCCGGTTTCGTCTTAATTAAAATCATCACAAAGAAAAACCTTTGAATATGAAGGCAAATCGGTCTGTTTTTTCGATAATATTACTCGCTTTTTCTGCATTTGCGGCTCAGGCGCAATCAGAAAGTCGTAGCTACGGCTCCAACTTGATAACGGCAGCACCGATTTCGGTGAGCGAACAAGGGGTGGGATTCGGTATAGGATATGAGCGGAGCTTAGATGAACGAGGAATATTTAATTTTTATCTTCCGGTTTCCTATTCTTTTCAGGGAAGAGATGATTATTATCGGTCACATATGAGGATGACCAATCCCGAGTATATGTTTCACGCATATCCCGGATTTAAAATTTATCCCGCTGGTGCCTTCGGGAAAATCCGTTATGCGGTTGGCCCATCTGTGGTGATCGGATTTGGCTCCCAATATGAAGAAAATTACTTGTATAGTTACCCTGATCCTTGGACTGGAGTATACAAGCCGAATTATGTGGACCGTTTGGTTCTGGGTGCAATGGTCAACAATTCCCTGAATATTCATCCGACAGAGCGTTTGTACCTCGGGATTGAAATGGGACTCGGTGTAACCTACCTCAATAAATGGGATAACAGAGTCGAAAGAAATGATGCTTTATTGCAAGCTTCTTTTCGGATGGGATACCGTTTTTAACAGCCACGCTGTGATTTGAGCAGGATCGCCCGATGACAAGGATATTCAATTCTTCCGGGTATTTCCATACATTAGCAGACTGTAAAAACTCTGAGTGTAAATTTTGAAGCTTCCTATTTTTATAGCGAGGAGATATTTAGTTCGACAAAAGGGAACATTTTCTTCTTTTATAATAAGACTGGCGATGGTAGCCACTGCATTGAGTGTTGCAGTGATGATCATCGCTATGGGGATTATTACCGGATTTCAACAGACGATCAGAGAGAAATTATTCAGCTTTTGGGGACATGTTCATATCGTTCCGCATAATGCCAATCCGGCAAGTCTAATCTCCGCGACGCCAATCAGGTACGATCAGGAACTCCAAACGAAAATACAGTCATTACCCCAAGTAAAGCAAGTTGCGGCGTTTGCCTTAAGGCCCGCTATTGTGCAAGCCAACGGAATAATGGAAGGCATTCGGCTGAAGGGGATCATGCCCGACTACGCGTTTAGCCGGGGTATAGGTTTCAAGGGTGGCAAAATCGATTTCAGCGATAGCAATTATGCTACCGGTATATTGATTTCTCAATCCATGGCCGACAGGTTGGATGTGAATCCGGGTGATGAACTGACTGTATATTTTCTGGAGCCCGGAGCGAGCTACCCGAGGGTTCGAAAATTGCAAACTGCCGGCATCTACCATACAGGAATGGACGAGGTAGATCATTTTTTCGGAGTTTGTGACTTGCGACTGTTGCAAAGGGTAAATAATTGGGAGGCCGACCACATCAATGGCTATCAGGTAGAACTGTACAATCCGTTTTTGGCAGACTCGATAGCCATGCAGATTTATGATGAATATATAGAACCCCCGCTTTATACCGAGTCGATTAATATGATTTATCAGAACATTTTCGACTGGTTGAATATGCAGCGGATAAATGTGAAGATACTGATCGTAATCATGTCAATCGTAGCGGTTATAAATCTGGCTGCAGCACTGTTGATCTTGATTGTGGACAGGGCCCGCATGGTCGGACTGTTCAAAGCCTTGGGAATGCCTTACAGGCAAATTCGACTGGTATTTATCAGTTTAGCGGGTTTGATCGGGATAACAGGTATTGCATTCGGTACTGTTTTGAGTCTGGTATTAGCATGGCTACAACAACGATATGGTTTTGTAAAATTGCCGGAGTCTACCTATTATATGGATCGGGTGCCGGTTGAAATTGTATGGTG
>CAZWPF010000038.1:0-25432 GCA_964636205.1 uncultured Chitinophagaceae bacterium
CGTACTTTGGAGCCTTGCCGCAAAGCATTGCAAGATGCAGGGATGAGCACAAATGATATCGACGAAGTGATTTTGGTAGGGGGGTCTACACGTATTCCTAAAATCCAGGAAGTAGTAGAGCGCTTCTTCGGAAGAAAGCCAAATAAAGGGGTGAATCCTGATGAAGTAGTTGCCGTAGGCGCTGCGATTCAAGGTGGCGTACTGAGCGGTGATGTAAAAGATGTATTGTTGCTCGACGTAACTCCGCTTAGTCTGGGTATCGAAACATATGGTGGTGTAATGACCCGTTTGATCGAGTCAAATACTACTATTCCTACTAAGAAAAGTGAAACTTTTTCTACTGCCAGCGATAATCAGCCAAGCGTTGAAATTAACGTAATACAAGGTGAACGCCCAATGGCTAAGGACAATAAATCTTTGGGACGCTTCATCCTCGACGGTATTCCACCGGCTCCGCGTGGTGTTCCTCAAATCGAAGTTACCTTCGATATCGACGCTAACGGTATCTTAAACGTGACTGCAAAAGATAAGGGAACCGGTAAGCAACAGAATATCAGAATTGAAGCTGGTAGCGGTTTGAGCAAGGAAGAGATCGAAAGAATGAAGGCGGAAGCTAAGGCCAACGAAGAAGCCGATCGTATTGTGCGTGAAAAAGTTGAGAAACTGAATATGGCAGATGGCTTGATCTTCAATTCTGAAAAGCAATTGAAAGAATACGGTGATAAGATCCCGGCTGACCAGAAATCGAAGATTGAAGCGGCAATGAATCAACTTCGGGAAGCACATAAAGCTGAGAATCTGGAAAGCATCGATAAGCTGGCTGAAGAACTGAATGCCGCATGGCAAGAAGCAAGTCAGCATATCTATAACGCGCAGCAGCAAGCTGGCGGAGATGCAACAGGGGCTAATCAACAAGCTGATTCCGGTGCCGCTAGCGGCGATAATATCGCAGATGCCGAGTATGAAGAAGTGAAGTAAATTAATGCTTCAACTATATAAAATGAGTTATGGGCTTTCGCTCATAACTCATTTTTTTTTGCTCTGACTTAGGATCCTAAAGCGATCATTGCTCTTTTCTGATGCAAGTGCTCTTTACGATATCATCCTCAAAATTCAAGTTCAGTTGTCCCTCTGAATTAATAATTAATTTAAGAAAATTGTGCACATTATTACTGTACAATTTACTGGCGTCCGCCGGCATTGTTGCAGGCAAAGTAGATGTCCCGATGATGGATACTCCTTTGTGTACTACGGTTTCATTGTCCCGCGTCAGTTCGGTATTTCCTCCGGTTGCAGCCGCTAAATCCACAATGACCGATCCCTCACGCATATTCTCGATCATTTCTTTAGTTACCAAGATGGGCGCTCGCTGGCCCGGAATTTGAGCAGTGGTGATGACTATGTTAGATTTTGCAATCTGCTCATGAATTTTTGCCTTCTGACGTTTTTGAAACTCCTCAGATTGTTCCACTGCATAACCTCCGGCATTAGTTGGGTCTGAAACCCCTTCTACTTCTATAAATTTGGCACCCAAGCTCATCACCTCTTCCTTTACCGCGGGTCTGGTATCAAACACAGACACCACTGCACCCAATCGTTTTGCCGTCGCAATTGCTTGCAAACCCGCAACACCTGCACCTAGAATCAACACTTTAGCGGGGGCAATACTTCCGGCAGCAGTCATAAACATCGGAAAATACCGACAATAAGTATTCGCTGCCAGTAAGACTGCTTTATAGCCGGCAATATTTGCTTGCGAACTTAAGACATCCATTGCTTGAGCACGGGTAGTACGAGGGATCGAATCTATACTAAAAATCACATAACCCTTTGCTTTCCAATCCTCAATCCTCTCTTTTTGTATTAAGGGTAGATACATGCCTATCAGCACCTGACCCATTTTATTGCCCGAAGCAGGAATGTTTTCGCTGTGCATCGATAATAATATATCGGCTCCTCCGGCAATTTCGGATGCAGTTTTTATCAACGCTCCTGCTGCGATGTATTTTTCATCATTGTGGTAAGATGCCGCTCCGGCATCGGTCTCTACCCAAACTATTACCTTTAATTTGGTCAATTCGCGAACAGTATCCGGTACCAACGATACCCGGGTTTCCGGTTTTCTTTCCTTTAAAACACCAATTATCATAATTAAGTTGAGTATAATTCAGGGTGAATACGAAAGTTAAATCTTTTAATTCAGATGCCGCACAATAATAATATGATTTCTCATGTGAAAGATATTTTAAAATTAGGAAAAATGCTATTTTTGTTGGACTTCCAGGTGCCTATAGGGAGAGGATAGGCAGCTTCTATATTATTGTATTAACCCTAAAGAGCTGGTATGGCTTTACGATTATACGCACGTATTTTGACAGTGTGTATGATATTTATGCCTATGTTGTCTCATGGACAGCTTAGTGCGGATTTTCATGCAAGTGTGCAATCCGGATGTGCCCCGGTGGTAGTTCATTATACGGATAACAGTGCCGGTAACCCGGTACAATGGCAATGGGATTTGGGAAATGGTACCCATTCTACATCGCAAAATCCATCAACGACTTACGTGCTTCCCGGCAATTACACCGTTTCTCTTACTGTCTATGATGTCAATGGTACTTCCAAAACGACAACACGGACAAACTACATTAATATCACGCCAACACCAGAGGTTAGCTTTTACGCTTCAGACAGCTTAAATCTTTGTCCGCCGGCAACCATTAATTTCACCAATACTACTAATCCTGTTGCTCCCGGTCCGGCGAATTACACATGGGATTTTGGAGATGGGAATAGTTCCAACTTGCCTAATCCGTCCCATACCTATACAGCCACCGGTAATTATACGGTAACCTTAGTTGCCACCAATAGCGTAGGGTGTTCAGGTATTCGCTCAAGAAAAATTCAGATTGTAAATAAGCCGAAGGCAGACTTTAGTTCTGTGGATTCGATAGGTTGTACCATTCCGCTTAGCGCCCGATTTACCAATACATCCACCAATGCAAGTTCTTATACCTGGGATTTTGGTGATGGGTCCACTTCAACTTCGAGTGCTGCTACAGTAAATTATACCTATACTTCAGCCGGAAATTATACAGTGAAGCTAATTGCCCGGAACCCTAGTGGATGTGCTGATACACTCGTGCGCACCAATTACATTAGAATGGGGCGTCCGACCGCCGGCTTTAATTTGAGTAGCAATACGATTTGCGCGGGGACCAGTGTTAGTTTTACTAATACAAGCACCGGGGCCAGTTCATACCGTTGGGACTATGACGGTATCTCGTCAACAGCAACCACACCACCGGCGAGAACATTTAATACCGCCGGTACGTATACCATCAGACTGATAGCAAACCAGGGGACCTGTTCTGATACGTTGATCAAACAACTGACCGTAATCGCACGTCCGGTTTCTAGTTTTACCGCAGACAGCCTGGCTGGTTGCAGGATTCCACACACCGTTAAGTTTAACAACACCAGCACCGGTGCAAACAGCTATGTATGGACGCTTAGTCCGGGAGTGACTTCGACTGTCGCAAACCCAACATTTACTTACAATACTACCGGTAACTATACCGTTACATTGACTGCTATAAGCAGTGCAGGGTGTAGTACGGCTTCTTCTCAGACTGTCCGGGTGGCTCGACCTATTCCGAATATTAGTGTATTGCCACAGCTTGGGGGTTGTATCAATGAGGTACTCCGATTTTCAGCAAGCGTTACCTCTCCTCCATATCCTATAAGCGTATATCGCTGGGATTTTGGCGACGGTACCGTTGCTACCGGTCAGAATGTTACCCACGCGTATGCTATGCCAGGAGTTTATAACGTGATCTTGACGGCAACAACGACGAATGGATGCGTTTTTACACAGATTCAGGAGTTAGAGATTAGTTCGAAACCGACTGCCGGATTTATTGCTACACCGCAAAATGTGTGCTTAGACGATGAAGTTATTTTTACCAATACCAGTACCGGAGCAAATAGGTACAGATGGGTTTTTGGTGATGGTAAAACCGCCCAGGTGGAGCATTCAAACCCGGTGCCCCATTTGTACCACGATACCGGTCAGTTTACAATCACTCTAATTGCATGGAATAAATTTTGTACCGACACCCTGCTTAGGCCACGGTTTGTGTATGTCAACGGACCGGCTGCATTGTTTACTCCTGTTTACGATTGTGCTGATAGGCTAAGTGTTTCTTTTATTAATAATTCTCAGCGGGCGGTTAGTTACGACTGGGATTTCGGGGATGGTAATCAAAGTACGCAGCAACTGCCGGCACATACATATGCTTCAGAAGGTGCATACACCATCCGTTTGATTGTAACAGATGTCTATGGTTGTCATGATACTGCCCTGGCAAACATCGAGTTGAGAAACCAACCGACGGTAGATTTTACTGTAAGTGATTCTACAATTTGCAAAGGGGAGTCGGTTGCTTTCACCAGGATTGGTCCGGCCGTTCCGCGAGATTATACATATAGATGGTCTTTCGGTTTACCACCGATTGATAATAATGCTTCTGCAACTATTAATAAGGTATATAATACAGCAGGAGTATATGATGTAAGTCTGATGGTAACGGATAAGTATACCGGTTGTGTGGATACCTTTACTAAACAGAGTTATATGCGGGTCGGCGCACCGGTTCCTGAGTTCGTAATCAGTCCGGATCCCGCAGTAGGCTGTAATCCACTTACTATTAATTTTTCGGATAACTCAACAGCACCCGGAAGTACCGTTACTGAGCGTATTTGGACCTTTGGAGATGGCGCCGTTTTAGGAGGTAACAATTCCGGTCCCTCACACACTTATAATTCATTAACGCGACAGAGTTATTCAGTAAAGTTGGTTGTGAAGGACGCAAATGGGTGCAGTGACTCTGTAACTAAGAATAATATTGTTCAAATTACTCGTCCATCCGCCAATTTCACACATCCTGCAACAATCTGCGTTAATCAGCCGCTCAATTTTAATAATACATCACTTCGGGCGGTTTCTTATATATGGGATTTTGGAGACGGTTCAACAAGTGCGGCTATAGATCCTGTGCACACCTATGTTACAGAAGGGGTTTATACAGTTCGGTTGATCGCCATTAATAGTGATGGTTGCCGAGATACTTTGATCAAGTCTAATGCTATTACGGTCAACAAAGTTGTAGCTGGCTTTACGGTCAGCGATTCCATTGCAGATTGTCCTCCGCTGGTAGTACAGTTTACTAATATATCTACCGGTGCAAATGCCTATAATTGGAGCTTTGGGAACGGAATTTCATCAACTTTAACTGACCCCACCAGTGTATATACCGCACCAGGTGTTTATCCCGTGGTTTTGAGAGCATATGGAAATGGTTGCTCAGATTCTGCGACATTTGATATTCGAGTGCAGGGGCCTAATGCGCAAGGTTCGTTTAACTATTCTCCGGTATCCGGATGTGTCCCTCTTACGGTTAATTTTTCTGCCGTCGCTGTTAATACTACCCAATACAGTTGGGATATGAACAATGGAACAACGGGATCCACAACTACAGGTAGTTTCAGTTATACATTTACAGAACCGGGTGAGTTCCTACCCGTATTAGTATTGAGCAATAGTGCAAATTGTGATATTGCGGTCGTTGGTCTGGACACTATTAAGGTCTATGATATAAAGGGAGAATTTTCTGTTTCGGCTGATGCGTTTTGCGTTGGTGTGCCGCTTCAGTTTCACGACACGGTAACCAATTTTGGTTCGCTGCCGATAACCAGATTTTGGGATTTCGACGATGGCAATACAAGCAGCCAAGAAGATCCAATACATACTTTTAGTGCTGCCGGTACCTACGATGTGCAGCTGATTGTCTTTAACGGAAATAACTGTACCGATACATTTACTCACAGAATTACCATCCATGACTTGCCGAATGTTACGGTAACTTCGAACCCTCCGGTAATCTGTACCAACGATTTTGTACAGTTACAGGCTGCGGGCGCGATTGATTATTCTTGGTCGCCGGCAACGGATTTGTCATGTACCAATTGTAGTAATCCTTCGCTCCGACCCACGGCACCTCTTGTGTATACTGTGACGGGTACAGATATGAATGGTTGCGCAGATACAGCATCCATCAATGTGGCGCCCGGGGTACGTCCGCAAATAACTGTTTCATCAGATACTACTGTATGCTTTGGTGAGCAATTTAATTTGGTCGCCAGTGGTGCTGCTGCCTTCGAATGGTCGCCGGCTACTGATTTATCATGTAGTAACTGTCCCTCGCCAATAGTTACACCCACTGCAACTACAACTTACCGCGTTGTGGGTACAAACAATATTGGTTGTACGGATACCGCATATGTTACCGTAACGGTAAATCCTTTACCTGTATTGAATTTGACTCCTTCGCAAAGTATTTGTAATCAAACAAGCATTCAGCTTTCTGTTTCCGGTGCAAATGCCTATAATTGGTCGCCAGGTACAGGTTTGTCTTGCACTACTTGTCCTGACCCCATCGCGAGTCCGCCGACTACTACAACTTATACTGTCGAGGGAACAGATCTCAACGGCTGTACAGATACTGGCAGAGTAACGATCACAGTGGATGCCAGACCACAAGTTTTGGTATTCGACAGGGATGTCTGCGTAGGTGATACGGTAATTTTACGAGCATCCGGAGCTGTAAGCTATAATTGGTCGCCCGCGACCGGTTTGTCTTGTACTAATTGTGATGCTCCTGTGGCATCCCCTGCAGCAACTACCACTTACACGGTAGTCGGAGCATTTGCCGGCGGTTGTGCAGATACTACAACAGTGACTGTGACGGTAAATCCACTGCCGACTATTGCAGTAGGTGCTGATACGGCTATTTGCCTTGGTGAAAGTGTATCGTTGAAGGCAACAGGTGGTGTGGATTATTCCTGGACACCCGCCGCCGGATTGTCTTGTATTAATTGTGATGACCCAATTGCTACCCCCTCCAATACAACGACCTATGTAGTGGGCGGTAAAGACGCAAACGGTTGTATCAATTATGATAATGTTGTCGTGCAGGTCAATCCTTTACCCGTTGTGGATGCAGGTATGAATCGTACGATTTGTCAGGGGGATACTATTCATCTTCTGGCTATCGGAGCCGATAGTTATAGCTGGGACAATGACCCGAGCTTGTCTTGTCTGAACTGTCCTGACCCGATTGCTAAGCCTGCAGGCCCGACTACTTATCGAGTAACGGGTACAGATGCAGACGGGTGCTCTCTGACTGACTCGATCTTGATCAGCTTCCACCCAACACCAGTACTGAACCTAGGTGGTGACAGAGAAGTTTGCATTGGGGATACTCTAAATCTTCGAGCGACTGGTGGTCTGAGTTATCAATGGTCGCCAGCGACGGGATTATCTTGTACCAATTGCGATGCGCCTGTTGCATCGCCGACCACTACAACAACATATTCGGTTGTGGGAACATTCACCGGTGGTTGTATTGATTCTGGTAAAATTACAGTTACAGTCAATCCCTTGCCGGAAATAAAGGCAGACACTGACACCGCTATATGCTTGGGTGAAAGCGTTAGTATGAAAGCGACAGGCGGAGCGAGTTATTCATGGTCCCCTGGTGCGGGTTTGTCCTGTATTAATTGTGACAACCCAATAGCTTCTCCTATCGATACTACCGAATATATTGTGAGAGGAGTAGATGCAAAGGGCTGTGTTAATTTTGATACAGTTGTTGTGCGCATTATGCCATTGCCTGTTGTAGACGCCGGTATCAACCGATTGGTTTGTCGGGGCGATACGGTTCATCTATCGGCTTCCGGTGCATCTAGTTATACTTGGGATAATATTGCCGGCTTGTCTTGTTTGAACTGTCCGGATCCCATCGCTATGCCAGTAACACCGACAAATTACCGTGTTGTGGGCGTTGATACAAATGGTTGTATCGCCTCTGCTCTAGTCTCAGTTGGGTTCCACGCTCAGCCGGTATTAAGTGGTGGTGGTAATAGGGATTTGTGTATCGGTGATACATTAACATTGTTCGCGACCGGTGGTAATAATTATAGTTGGAGTCCTGCGACTGATTTGTCTTGTACAAACTGTCCTAGTCCGCTCGCGTGGCCATCGACGACTACTACTTATACATTGAAGGGCGCAAGTCAGGAAGGATGCTGGGATTCTGTACAGGTTACCGTTACGGTTCATCCGACGCCAATTGTGAGTGCAGGTGCCGACAGGGAAATTTGTTTGGGAGAGTCCACCACTCTTACTGGTAGCGGTGCAGCAAACTACAGTTGGTCACCCGCGGCCGGACTGAGTTGCGTGAATTGTACTTCACCTGTTGCTTCGCCCACTGCCACTACAGTGTATCAAGTAATAGGGACAACTGCAGTCGGTTGTCGGGATTCGGCTGAGGTCACCGTTAAAGTGAATCCTTTGCCGGTACTCGAGACCAGTGGTTCTACTATTATTTGTAAAGGAGATTCTACGGTACTTTCTGTTTCCGGTGCAAGTCAGTATAATTGGACCCCTGCAGCCGGCCTTTCTTGTACTAACTGTCCACAGCCCATAGCCAGTCCTCAACAGACTACTACTTATACTGTGACGGGCGTTGATTCTATTGGATGTGTCAATACCAGTCAGGTTGAAGTTAGGTTGAATAACGATCCTGTTATTAGCGCAGGTGCTGATATAACTATTTGTCAGGGCGAGTTCGCACAATTGCAGGCTACAGGTGGCATTTCATATCAATGGTCACCAGCAACCGGCTTGAGTTGCGTTGACTGTCCGGATCCGATAGCATCTCCGGAGAAGGATGCTTATTATATAGTAACCGGAGTGGACGCAAATGGTTGTCGCGGCATGGATTCAATATTTATAAAGGTGGTACAGCCGGTTGCCACTTCAGTTGGCGCCGATGTCACCATCTGTGAAGGTCAGTCGGCTCAACTCTCAGCCAGCGGTGGCGTGCGGTATAGTTGGTCGCCTGTCGACGGACTGTCCTGCGTGGATTGTTCATCGCCGGTGGCAAGTCCTGATTCATCCACCAATTATCAGGTCATTATTTCCAACAATGTTTGTTTTGCGGACACTTTATATCAGTTCGTAGAAGTGTTGCCTATGCCTACTGTCGATTTAGGACCGGATCTGGAAATATTTGCGGGTGAGCAAGTACGACTTTTTGCAAATAGTCGGTTTGCAACGAAATATGAATGGACACCTGCGCAGTGGTTAAGTTGCGATGACTGTATTAGTCCAACTGCCACACCGGAACAATCTATCACCTATGAAGTACGGGCGTATAATGAAGGAGGATGTTCCACATCAGATAAGATTAATATCAAGCTGAAGTGTGATGGTAGTATGGTCTTCGTGCCTAATACCTTTACTCCGAATGGTGATGGACAAAATGATTTATTCTTCCCGCACGCAAACGGAATTAGCACCATTGAAATTTTTAGAGTGTATAGCCGCTGGGGCGAAGTCGTATTTGAGAGAACAAACATGCCGGTTAATGACCCCGGGTCGGGTTGGGATGGCAGATATAAAGGAAGGGTGCTTAATCCGGATACTTATATTTATATGCTGCAAGCGACTTGTGTAAATGGCGGTAAGATTACTTTAAGAGGCGATGTTTCACTCATACGATAATTTGAAAATTTCCGATCCTATTTTAAGAGATGGCGATGAAAATGGATTTTAAAATACCGCTGATTGTTGCGAGTATGTGTTTTTGTGTTGGCATAAGTAGCCGTGCTCAGGATATCCATTTCTCGCAATTTTATGAGAATGCAATGCTTCGCAATCCTGCGTTGACCGGTATATTTAGTGGAGATTATAAAGCTGGGGTAAATTTCAGAAATCAGTGGAGTAGTTTGTCCGTGCCGTTTGTTACAGTTTTAGGATCAGCGGAAACTCGTATGCCGATAAGCAAAGATGTTGGGGATCATTTGAGTTTCGGGCTTACAGTTACATATGATAAGGCAGGAAGCATCAATTTTACGAGCATGCAAGTTTATCCTGCAATCAACTATAACAAGGCGCTTGAAGACGAGCATATGTCATATCTCTCGGTTGGGTTTGCTGGAGGGTATATCCAACGTTCGGTAGATATGAGTAAAATGACCTTTAGTAATCAGTGGGTCAACGGTTCTTTTGACGCGCAAAATGCCACCGGAGAGAACATGGTGTTTCAAAAACTGGAACATTTTGATCTTTCTGCAGGGGTCAGCTTTAATAGTTCGTTGGGGCCGGAGAATCGTGTGAACTATTATATCGGAGCTGCAGCATATCATGTAACGGGCCCGAAGCAGACATTTGATAAGAATCAAAATTTTGTTCGATTGGGGACTCGTTGGACTGGTAATATGGGATTTCAGACCTATTTGGAGAATAATTTTGGCATTACCGCTCATATCAATTATCAAAATCAGTCACCCCATTCCGAATTCATAGCAGGTGGACTGTTGAGTTGGAGACACTACGATGAATTGGAGCAAACTCGATTCACTCTCTATGCCGGATGTTTTGTCCGTCGGAAAGATGCTTTTATTCCTACGATTAAAATGGATTATAATGAATATTCGCTCACTGCCAGCTACGATTTTACCACTTCGGACCTCCGATCGATGTCCCAAGGTGTAGGTGGGTTTGAATTGTCGCTTTTTGTACGTGGCGAATACAAGCGGGGGCTTGATCCAATGAAGCAATTTAGTTGCCCTCGTTTTGAATTGGCGCCTTCCGGTTTCTGATGCCGGCATAGGCTAAAGTTATCGTTGATGTTTATTACATCAGCTTTGACTAATTTTGCGGGCTGAAAACCATTCTTATACATGAAAAAAATAATTTATTCCCTTCTGTTGGCCACAGGGGTAATTAGTGGCGCACAAGCACAAATGCTGAACGAGGAAGTTGATGCATTGAAGAAGTTGCTGGAAACCACTAATAAAGATACGGTTGCATGGTTGCACGGAGGGGTGCTCCAAATCGGCATCAATCAGGGAATGTTGCACAACTGGCCGGCCGGTGGTGAAGTTTCCTCGCTGACAACCAACGGGGTGTTCAATGGTTATCTCACCAGATTGTATCATCGTCATGTTTGGACCAATAATTTGGATCTGACATACAGTTTATTCTACGCACATTCGAATCAATTCGTTCCCCGGAAGATGGACGACCGAATCGACTTTACGTCGAAGTATGGTATTCAACTGGATACTTCGAACGGCTTCTATTTGACTGCGCTGTTTAACTTCAAATCTCAGTTTACCCGAGGATTTGATTACAGCATTTCAGATTGGGAAAACAATCCTACTTCAGATTTTATGTCTCCTGCTTATTTTACACTGGCATTAGGTATGGAATATAGAAAGGGAACTGATTTTACCTTATTCTTCTCTCCTGCTGCAGCCCGCATTACTACTGCCAGCACTAATTATACAACTTTGCTTCCTGAGGGGGCATTTGGTATTGAATATGGAAAGACTTCGCGCTTTGAATTTGGTGCTTATTTCTCCGGACGTTATAAGGTAGATTTCACTCCGGATGTAAGTTATCGGACTCGTCTTGATTTGTATTCTAACTATCTGGCTAAAGATCGGAAAGATAATATGGGCAATATCGTAAAGCGTGACAATCCGGGTAATGTGGATGTATTGTGGGACAATCTGGTGTCATGGAAGCTAGCTCGTTTCTTTAGTGTAGTTGTAGGGGCTACATTTATTTATGACAATGATTTGCCTTACAGTCCGAACTACATCGATGAAGCAGGTATAGAGCAAACCAAAAATGAGCCCGGTAAAAATTTGGGGTGGATTCAAATGCGTCAATTGTTGACATTAGGATTTGAATATCGTTTCAATTAATCAACAACACAAAAAATTGGCATCGCACTGTGGAGGTAACGCTACAGTGCGATTTTTTTTGTCTTATTGTGCGAAGATGAATCTCAGTGTGAGACCTGCTCTGGTTGTAATCATTGGGAAAGACTGAGTTGTATATGGGATGCTCTGGCGGCGATCATAGAACAACCTCAAAGTCAGTTTATCGCTTACAATATAATCTACAGAGGGTGAAATAGTAATCACTTTCTGACCCCGAGTGGTGATTTCAATGTCTTGTGCGAGGTAGTTATTACTCGTCTTATCGTCCCTAACACCCACATCCACTTTTACATTCAAATCATTATTGAGTCGGCGAATTCCGAAAATCGGGAATGGCAAATCAATTCCGCGTACGCGATAACCACCGCCAATTACGAATTCGGTGCTTCTGGTTTCACTTACCTGGAAATCGACCATACTCAGACTTACGGTTCGGTTCTTTCTGAATTCGAATCGAGATGTAATGTTGTTTTTAAATGCCGCATCGAATCCGATCAATGGACTGAACTGTTCGCTCATGGTGATATTAGGCACCTGAAAGAATGGGATATAGTTACCTGAATTGGAATCGATAAAAGATGGGAACCCTAATAAATAGACGTCATCATAGAAAAGGGTACTGATAAAGCTATTCATGGACAAAGAGCCCGTGTAAGCGTGATTGACCACTAAATTATTGAATATTGGAGTAAACGCAGGGAGTTTAGACAATCCATTGTATGTTATTCTCCAGTTGGGCAAAGGTTTTAAATATTTGAATGGATTATTCCTCACTCCGTTTGCCGGTTCGTTATTCACCAAAGGAATTTCATTTGGATCACGACCGGCATAGGCGGCGATAAATGAGGGAATCAACACGTCTTGTGAGTAACCCGTATAACCTTTTGCATAATTGGGGTCATTAGGATCCGGAATGCCTCTGGAATATGGGTTTCCTTCTCCTAGTCTTCGAGAAATGATATAGCGATTCTGGAGGAATTCGTTATAAGTGCCGGAATTGGCACCACCTGGTTGGAATAGCGTTTTGATACCGATAAAGGAAACATTGAAGCTCCCGGTTTCGTATGGATTAAGGTGTTGGAAGACTCCCACACCGGTATCTTTAAACAGTTCATTATATGCTTTGGTAAACGATCTGGTGAGCGTCAGGTCGATCCGCAAATCTTTGAATGGTTCTACCATTGCATTGATGGCAATATTTTGAGCATATTGTTGCTGGAATTGAGCATTAAATAATGAGTCGCGACTTAGCTTGTTGGCTGCTGCTTTAGACTCCAACCAATCTCTTCCTGGTTGGTAACCGTAAACAAATGGTACGCCGGGTTGACCGCTATAGTTGTTGATACCCATAAACCTGGTACTATCCATGTAACCCGGAAGCATTGTACCCGCGTTTTGTGTAAAGTTGAAAGTAAGTCTCTTCAACATGGTAAGCAATCTTCCTCCGAAACGCGCCAGATCGTCCACTCTCGGGGTCGTATTACGACGCAGCGTACGAGCCGCTTTTTTTTCAGCTTTAAGTTTTGCTTTTTCAGCTTTAATTCTGGCTTTTTCCTGAATGAGCTGAATCTCTCTCAATGAATCAATTTGAGTGTCTGTAAAATCGTTCAGATTGAGGGTGTCCTCGTTGATGATGATCAGGTTTTTATCTAAGGCAGCAACCGGACTTGGTGTTTTGGGTTTGGTTTCCGGTGGTTTATTTTTCAGGTTGATGGCCTTTGGTTGGTTAACAGCCCGGAGCCAACGTTGTTTATTGTATAACTGAACAAAATTCAATTCGCCATTTATTTGTTGCGTTTGGGTATTTCCAATGGTGTTACCCAAATCATATGCGAGTCGGGAGGCGCCGGTCCATGTATAGGTAGCGCCATAAGACATCCGGAGGTTCGTCCAATCGGTTGCCGGCAGCTTCTGCAACGGAAGCGTATAGCTCGCATTAAATCCTTGGGTGAACATGGTATTTCGTCCGAAACTACCCAGACGATCCCAAAGTGTATCTCTTTTTTCACGGGTATCGATCAACCCATAAGGTTCGTCGATTCTCGACTGATTGGTTGCATTATAATCAAACGAAAGAGAGCGAGTCAGTTCCCAACGCAGATTATAACTTCTCATCCAAGTGAAATCCTTATAGAAGGTGGCCGGGATTTTATATTCGCTACCGTCGATATTTCTTACTTGGGTCTCATTGACTATCCGGTTGAGTTCAGTTCGGAAAGTAAAGTTGGCCGGCAACAAGTTTAGATTGAAATCCTTGATTGGAGCGACCCATTTCGACTTCGATTTAACTAATGTTTTAAATGGTTCCAAAGGTTTAGAACGGATATTGTAAGTGTATCCTAGACCTATTTTCTGATTGGTCAGATCATCCTTTTCCAATAGCGGATTCCGCTTATGTTGTTTGTTATATGCATAAGTCAGATCGAAGTTTTGGACACTCCAAGGTTTTAAGTTTGCCTGTGGTTTGTCGGGGTTACCCAAAATTCTCACATTGGTGAGATTGAAGCTGGTGATCGAGGTGAAATCCTGCGCAATTTGTTTTAATGAGTCTCTTTGATCTCGGTCGCGCGATGCCTTTAACTGATCAGCCAGTTTTACGTCTAAATCGTAGGGGTTGTATTGTGGATTGCTGATGCCTTCGGAATAACCTACAAAGACCGGTAGTTGCAGACCCCATGTTCTGGGTGCGAATTTGCCTAGGTTAAGATTAGTGGAGGCATCGAATTGGTTATAGTTGTCGCGATGACGTTCGTTGAGTTTTTGGTCGATATTACCATAACCCAGAGTATGCATGCTACCAGCCAGTCTCAGATTCCCTAAGTCGGCAAGTTGCAAATTAATACTCCCAGTTGCAGCGTATCCCGGTTTTTCATTCAGACCGGTCATACGCATTTCATTAAACCATACTTCTACGCATTTCGGCAACCCATCGTCGAAGGGGGTGGAACTGGTTTTCTTCGGGTTGAGCACACCCAGCATAACAGTTTTAGCGTCTCCGAGATTTGGGTTACCAACCACCAGGATAGTATTCCCTTTTTCGTCCACTTCCTGATAGGGAATAAACACCGGTAGTCCCTGATTATTTCTGGAAATCTTCACATTTACCAGATCGTCCAGCTTCAGATCCAAGCGATTTCTTTCCGGCCAGATACTTTCCGCATCGCTAGTTCCGGGAAGGGTAATTTCCAAAGGAATCCGATACTCATAATAGTTGTTGATAAAATCACTACCGATGCGAACAATGGCGTATAATTCTCCATCGTTAACAGCCGGTTGGCCCACTTGAGATTCAGCGTGGATAAACATACGCATCCGATCAAACTGGCGCATATCGACATTTACCTCTTTGAAGACGGCTCTGGCGTCACCGTCTTTAAGGGCGCAAACTTGGAGCGACAGTGCCTGTTCGTTCATCTGAATATTTTGCCCGCTCGATACGGCAGCCAATTGACGGTTTACTCCCGGAGGAATCACGTAGGGAACGGGTTCTCTACGACTATTCTCCTCGACGCTTACAGAAGCTACTGTCACGTTGGTTTGCTGCATATCATCGTCCGGGATATTTTCACCAGGATGCTGCATGGAGTATAAGTACTGACGCCATTGGTTACGGCCTAATTCCAGACGAGCAAATCTGAGGATAGTGCTGTCTTCAAATCCGTTTAAGAACAACCGGATAAATCGGATCGAACGGAAATCTGAGATGTTTCCGATACGTTGTGTGTATTCGCGGATGGGAATCTTAAATTGGTACCAGGTCTCATCAGCAAATTCCCCGTTGGGAAGCTTAACTTGACTTACTTGTTTATTGATAATATAGTTTTGACCTACTTCCATATTTGGTTTCAGATCAATACGATATTGGTAATAATCTTCAGAAGTATTCAGCGTATTATCTCTGTTGATATCTTCTGACTCCGGAAGGTTGGTGGATGCAGATGAGTATCCTGAGTTTTCTTCGGTTGCCGGAGAGTTGCCTTGAGGGTTGTTGAAGTATTTATACCTTTCGAGAATACTTGCGTTTCTTTGATCGTAGTCTTCCCCTCTAAAGTATTTATAGTCATCAGAAGCCGGGTCTTCTCTGAGTTGTTGCAGAATATTTTGGTTGGTTATTATTCCACTGGCGCGGCTAAGGAAATCGCTATATTTAGTTCTTTCCTCAGTGTTATCCATCCCATCATATCCGACATCTTGCACAGCTCTGGCTGCGGGATCGGATTCAAAAGCTCTCGTGACTTGTTGCTGGAAGAGCGGTTGGTATCCCCACTGACTTTGAGTGAGCTTAGCAGGGTCTTTAGGATAAGTGATCCCATTCTCAAAGAACATCAAATTATCCTTCAGCACATCTTCCGAGACATTACCCAAGTTGATATAAAGTGCCCCCCCGTTGGAAGTTTGGTTGGCAAGGAATGGATCCATTACCCAGAATTCGATAAATTCCACATTGGAAGCTTCAAAATCAGAGTAATCGATAGGTCTTTGGATACCGGCCCATCGTTGTTGCGGATCGGTGAATTTACCGGTCGTTGGATCTATATTATTCAGGTCAAAGTTGTATGGACCTCTATCTGATGGGAAGAATGCAAGGTCGAGCGTGCTGAGTGCGTTTTGGAACGTACTCAAATCTTTATTCGGGAATACATCTTGTTGTTGTACCAAGCGAATATAGTGCTGATTTGGATCCTCCTTGATATAGCCGGGGATGCCACCGACCGGATCCACCAGAGTGGGCTCGATAAAATACCATGCTAATCTGGATCTGTTCCGGTTGTATTCCAGATTTTTGTCATCGGTAGCTTCGGGGAATAATACGTTCCCGTTGGGCCCCAGTGCACCTGCAGGAGTAGAAGCCAGTGTCCAGGAGACTGCCGGGAATTTTAGATCGTATGCGCTTCGGGTACCTTCGAAATCATCGATATATACGGCTCCTTCAGGATCGAGGGCGTTGATCTGACTGGGGTGACCGGGCAAGAGTGTCGCTCCTTCAGCAGAGACACTGATCAATGATGGTGCCGTTGTGGAATAAACCGGTAATTTATCCAATAGGCGAGTAAGACCGGGGAATTCAGACTGGTAATTACCATCTAATCCGATAACGGTATTCTTAATAGGGTCTTCACCGAATGTAGTTTTTTGAGTAAACGGACGTTCCGTCAGTCTCATGAAGGTACTACCCACAACTAATTTGTCGTTCACGAAATAGTCCAGGCGTGCCCCCATGAAATTCTGTTGCTGGAATCCGAAGGTTGCGTTGTCTTCGTATTGTACGTTGATAGGAATCCCTGAAGCGAGGATCCCTGCATTTAGAATTTTTAGTCTACCTAAACCATAGTCGATTTGATAGTCCTGGTTTTCTATCAGTTGCTGTCCACCTGCCGTAACCACTACTGATCCCTGTGGTATATTGAAACCACCCAGGAATATTTCCGATGAGGAGGATGATTTATAGGTACCGCGCATGATGAACCTGTTGTATTGTTGGAACTGGCGCGCGATAGTTTTGGTGGAATCGTAAAGAATATGATAGAGATATTTTCTTTCCAATAAGGGGTCTCCTCCCAATGCGGGAGCCAGATCGTTGCCGAAAGGTTCCAGTACCGGGAAGATGATTTTACCTTGTTGAACATTGACGGTGATACCATCGACAAAGTCGAAAATACCATCGGGAGCCGGATCGTTTTGTACGTTCAGGCGGTCGAGGTTTAGTAAGGTTATAAGTGGCACCCCTGCATTAGGCCCGTCGGGTAGATATCTTTTCTCTCCACCACCTGGATCCTGGTACAGGACGTTAAGTCTAAATTCTTCTTTTGAGATACCCATACCCCCCAGCGAGTAGATGTTTTTCATCATCAGATTCCAGATGGGCAGGGTAGGTCTTGGCGAAGTGCTTTTCAGCAACTTCATGAACATCACTTTCTGGTTGGTGCTATCGGGTGGCAGATCTTCGGCAAATTCACCGACTTGATAAACTTTTCCGTTGTAGGTGTATTGGTATGCGACTGCCAACACATCGTCCGGATTCATGGAGTAGTTGAGTGAAATATAGCCCAGTGTTTGGTTGACGCTATATTCGGAAGGGTTTAACTTTCTAGCTGTTACCGGCTCGAAATCTTGGGTTTGCTGAAGTCCTAAAGCCCTTGCGATACCCTGTGTCTGACCTTGAGTACGACTTTGCGGGTTTTGTAATAATCGATCGTAAAGGAAGTTACTTCTGTTATCCGGATAGGTGGGGCCGTTAGGGTTTCTCAGTGGATCGTAAAAGGGAGTGTGTTCACCGAGATCCATAAAGGCTACGATATTACGTACTCCGTCAACTGCGCCGGTTCTATTGGTTACCCAAACTTCGATTTTGTTGATATTGACCAGCGAACTCATCAAGGGATAGTTGGCCAGTGCCTGGTTGTAATTATCTCTGAAATAATGCCCTAACAAAAAGTGTCTGTTTTCTTCGTATTCATCAGCTTTGATGGCAAACTGCTGAGTCTGTCCGCCACCTTGCACGGTCATACTTTTTCTTTGGGAGCGTTGTTGTGAAACTACCCCGGTTACCCATAGTTTACCAAACTGCAATTGTGTTTTGGCTCCGAATAGAGATTGGACACCACTTATAAGAGAACTTTTCAATGGGAAGCCCACATTTCCCAATTCTATTTTTTTAATTATTTCATCTTCCTTCCCTGTGTACTCCAGTTTTTGCATATTCTGGTAGTCGAAGGTAGCTCTGGTATTGTTGCTGATATTGAATTTCAGTTTATCCCCTACTGTAGCCAGCAGGTTGATATTCATTTGCATATCAAAATCGAACACCCCATATTTTTGGGCTCTCTGTACCAGCGTAGGGTTTTTGATATTTTGCCAGTTTCCACCAACGGTAACGTCTACATTTCCTTGTGGTTTCACGCTGATGGCGGTACCCCCGAATATTCTGTCGAAGATGCCGTCCTTGTACATGGTGGGTAGTTCGGGTTTGCCTCCAAACAGACTTAATGCGTCCATTCTGCGTTGCCAGTACCGTTCTTCGTCTTTGGCGCTGCGATATTTTAGATATTCCTCAAGTGTGAGGAAGGATGGATTTCTGAAATAGTCGTTACCGATTTTTTCCGTCAGGTAGTACCGACCGGTTTCCGGGTCGTAATTAATATCTCTGTCGAGATTTTTTGGATCATCGAGATCGATTGATTTGGGCAGTTGGTCATCTAGCACCGGATCGCCTGTGCGGTCGTATATAGGAAACTTCATTTCGGGATCCCGGGCAGTACGAGGCGTGTCCGGCTGGGGATCCGGACTATCGTAGCCACCAGGACTCTCAAAATCGCGTGCCATTACATTGCCTATAGCAATGGCCAATGTGATGGCTAAAAGGATTTTGTACCCGAAAAAACTCTTTCCCTTCAAAGTTTGTCAAAAATATTTAGCATATCACAACATGCGCAATGCCTGCTTTATCAATTCTTCCACGGTAAGTGCAGATGGGTCTTGTGCTCCAAGCGCACTCTGAGCTTTTTTAATTGCAGATTCTGCGACCGGTCTGCCAATGCCCAGATTGACCAAAGCATTTAACGCATCATCTGCTATTGTATTGTGTTCTCGCGTTATTATTACACCATCTGTTTTTCCAGGTATTAATTTGCCTTTTAATTCGAGTAAAATTCTCTGAGCGGTTTTAGCGCCGATGCCTTTTACTTTTTCTAGGCTCTTAGCGTCTTCCTGTGCGATGATCCGTTCCAATTCCTCAGGTGTCAATGAAGAGAGAATAATTCTTGCTGTTGCAGCACCGACACCGGAGATCCCCAGAAGCAGTCGAAAGGTATTTCTTTCGTGTTCGTCGGCAAACCCATATAATACCCAAGCGTCTTCTCTGATTTGTAGATGTGTGTACAGTCGGCATTGGTCGAGCGACTGGATACGGCTAAAGGTTTGTAATGTAATATTAACCTCATAGCCGACGCCATTTACACAAAGATAGATTAGCGACGGAGATTTATAGGCGAGTGTTCCTTCCAGATAAGCAAACATGTCAATTAATTCGAATTATCGGTAATGGCACGTATTTGAGCCGAGTCTTCACTTTCCCTAAATTGGTGAAAAAATGGAAGATACCCAAGTATTGGAGGATTGTTTTAAAAGTAAAGAGCGGTATGATTGCACACCGCTCTGAGAATCAGATAATCCGGATGCCCTCAAACTCAGTCGGGGCACAGGGTTTATCATTCCTATTTATTTTTACCACCAGTAATCAGCTTTTCTTCTGATCTTATAGCACAAAGTAATTGAAATGGTTGAATAGCCGTCATTCACTGCGCTATTCCCTCTGACATCTCCGTTATAATGGGAGATGCTTGGGTCTACCAACCATGATTTATCATGCAAATTACTAGCATGCGTAGCATTGGCCGGCGTGAGATTAGCTTCGAAATATCCGGGATCGACGTAATTTCCACTAACTCCATCAAGATAGTCAAAGAAAGTCATACGATAGAGGTATTCGATACCTAGGCTCAGTTGATAACCAACGTCCCAACGAACGCCGATGCCGAGCGGTGCACTCATTTGCCATAACTCATAACGTTCCGGAGCACCGTCGAACTTAAATCCTTGTCCTTCGAGATGCAGATCGTTTATTTTCGTCCATTTTCCACCACCTTCTTTGTCGCGGAAATAATGCTCGCTGGTAGGTTTAAAATGGAAGCCCCCAATACCGGCAAGAAAATATGGTTGAAATCTGTTACCAGCGAGTTTTCCCTCGAGGTTAAACAAACGCAAAGGAGTTAATTCCAATAATAAGTGACCTTCCCAGATATTGGTTTTGATATCCAGGTTACGGATATAACGTTGGTAATAATCGTCTTTAATTGAAGTCGCTTTTTCGAAGCCTTTTTCATTCCAATTATCATTAGCGTATAAGGTTCCGTAATTGACGCCCATACGAACAGCTATCGACGGATGGAATGAATACCTCGCAAAAATTCCTCCCATGAAATGGGGTTTATCGAAATATTTCCCATTAAAATAGTGATCCTTAATGCTTTTGGTTCCAACATCACCCCATAAATCGGCTAAACCGAAATTCACTCCTAAGCCCCATCCCGGGGGTTCTACAAATAGCGGACTTTGGGCTTTAACGGGTACGACTGCAATTGCGCCAAAACATAGAGTCAAAATGCTGCTGCGCATTCTATTTAGCATGTGCACAAAATTTAGCGTACAAGATATAAATATTTTTGTTTAGCAGGAAATATTCTATTCTTTTTTTGGTTTTACTGCAAAATGAGTTGCGCTATGAGCCTTAATTAGGTGCGGCGGACTCAATTATTTAGAAAAATACTATATATTAGGACTGGGCTAATCTATCGGCATTTGCACTTCGGGGACGTTAGTGTTCATTCCTTTTGCGGCTGTAACTCTCCTTACTTTATGTGCGCTTAGTGGTCCGTTATAGGGCACCATCAGGGATTCGATGTATTCCCGACTATCGGCCTGTAGCCACTGTTCTCGTTGGTTTTCACCGATAATCAGGGGCATTCTTTTTTTTACATTATGAATCTCCGCCATCATGGGTGTAGCATCGGTAGTTATAATACTAAAACTGGGATAATGTTCTCCTGTAGACTGGTCGGTCCATGGCGCATAGACTATTCCCAGGGTGAAAATTTTTTTATCGGGTTGGTAGATGAAATAGTTTTCCGTTTCTTTTTGATAATCCGGTTGATGTGGCTCAAAGAAGCCTTCTACCCAGAGGAGCCCCCGATATTTTTGGATATATGGCTTGTAGCTTGCTGTATTGAAAATTTTGGTCGAATCGGCGTTGAGGGTGTTAGCGTATTTTTTCCCTTCTTCCTCTGTTTTAACCCAATGAGGTAATAGCTTCCATCGTGCCAACTGAATTTTATCAGGGGCAATATTTAGTGAAACAGGTAAGAAGGGCCGTTCAAATCCGGAGATATGATAATAATGAGTATAGTCTTCCGAATCAAAGTCAAGGACCAGTCCCAGTTCTTTCGCGGTCAGTTCTAATTTTTCTTTATTGGGGGATGCAGAATTATAGCACATATATATGGTAATTAATCCCTGGTGATTAATTTATTCGAAAATTAAGCTGACTCCATTTAATAGAGTAGTTGTTTGTCGTTTTATTTCGGGTAGAATGCCTAAAAGCCCCCTAAAAATAAAAGTGGCAAATAGTGTTGTATTGTAAATTTAAAATAAATGGATTGTTTTTAAAGAAAACCGGGATTTAGATGAAGCCGGGAGTAATACTCAGTAGAAAAAGAAAACTGGGAAAGTTCGGATTTTAAAGTGATGTTGTTTTGATTAGCAAAAGAAAAACCGCATCTGTTGCGCGTTGCAGCATGTGTGGTGCAGTTCTGTCTGGATTCGAACCAGGATCTTCAGAGCCAGAATCTGACATGGTAACCGTTACACTACAGAACTGGGTAAGATGCTTTTGCAATAATAAAACATGGAAATAAAAATCTAGTTTTCTCACTAAAACCTGTCAATCAAAATAAATTGATATTTTTGCTTCCTTTCAAAGAGAAATATGGAATATAAGGAAATTGTTGCCGTGACCGGGATAGGCGGTCTGTTTCAATTGCTGGCTACTAAAAGCGATGGTGCCATTGTTCGCAATCTGGCTGATAAATCTACCAGATTTATATCTGCACGCCTGCATAATGTTACTCCACTCGAAAGTATTGAAATTTATACAACCGGTGAGAACGTAAGATTGCATGAAGTATTTGAGAAGATGAAATCTCAGGAAACTTCGATGCCGCCTGTTGATCCAAAGAAATCTGACAATGCAGCTATTAAGGAATATTTCAAAGCGATATTTCCTGAGTTAGATGAAGAGCGCGTATATATCAGCGATATGAAGAAAATTCTACGTTGGTATGAAATACTCAAGAAAAATGATCTGCTTGATTTTTCTCAGTATAAAATAGAGGAGAATGGGTCGGAGGCAACTGCAGAAGCGACACAAACTCCTGTTGAAGAAGTAGAGAATCCGGCGAAGAAGTCGCGCGCTAAAAAGACTGCAGAAGCACCGGAGGAAGACACCTCGGAAAAGCCTGTGAAGAAGGCTGCAGCAAAGAAGAAGAAGGCTGCGAGTACTGATGAGGGAGATGTAGAAAAAACTACTGTAAAAAAGACTGCTTCTAAGAAAAAGACAGAATAATAAGCTGCTACATTAACGCAGTTAACTGATATTAGCGAAAAGGCACGGGATTTTCTGAGTGCCTTTTCTTTTTATATTAATTAAAGTTAAAATCAAGCGTACTTTTTTTGAAAAAAAAGGTAATAAAATATACCTCGAAATGAAAATTAGCGAGAACCACAGTCAGCAATAAAAAGTTCCAATCCTTGTAAGCTTTAAACTGTAATCGCTGGAAAATAAACAATAGCTCCGCAATTTTTTTTTTCAACAAATTGTTAGCAACTTCGTTTCCCGGTTTAAGGAAACAAGAACTCCGGGGGAGACCGGAAAATCGTAGTGCAGTTTTGGCTTTGAGGGGTCTGTGGACAGGTACTAAGATAACGTAGAAGAATTTAGAGACCGGCCCGTATTATTTCGATAATTCGGGAAGTGGAGGTGTCGGCCTATTGCAAGTAGAAATTGTATTTTGTAGTAAAAAATTGATGAACGAGTACACAGAAAATGAGTAACAATCTTTACACCAATCAGACTTCAGCTTCAGATGATGCACACGCTGCTTGGGAGAGGTGTCTGAGTATAATTCGGGATAATGTGAACTGGCGTACTTATCAGACCTGGTTTGCACCGATTCGGGCTGTTGCTCTTACTAATCAGATATTAACCCTTCAGGTTCCCAGTCAGTTTTTTTATGAATGGCTGGAGGAGCATTATGTCGCTTTGCTTGGTCGTACTATAAAGAGAGTTTTAGGAAAGGATGGGGGATTGGAGTATCGTATTTTGATGGAGGGTAATCCTTCTCAACCTAATCCGGCGGCTATTAATATGCCGGGGAGTATTCATACCAAGCCATCTCGCGGGTCTAATTATGTGGATATGCCCCTTAAGTGGGATGATCCTTCCGGAATTAAGACCCCGTATGCTATTCCGGGATTGAAGCGAATGCAGATCGACCCTCAATTGAATGCCAATTATGTGTTTGAGAATTATGTGGAGGGTGATTGTAACAGGGTTGCTCGGTCGGCTGGTTTGCACGTAGCTCAGAAACCTGGTGCAACTGCATTTAACCCGTTGGTGATTTTCGGTGGAGTAGGTTGGGGTAAAACTCACTTGGTGCAGGCGATTGGCAATGAGGTGCGCAGGTTGCATCCGAATAAGGCGGTGTTATATGTGAGTGCGGAGAAGTTTATTAATCAATTTATCGACCATTCTAAGAATAATGAGATCAATGATTTCATTCATTTTTATCAATTGATTGATGTATTGATTTTAGATGATATTCATTTGTTTGTTCCTGCTCAAAAGACGCAAAGTGTATTCTTCGCGATTTTCAATCATTTGCAGCAGAGTGGCAAGCAGATTATTCTTACCAGCGATACACCTCCGAAGGATTTGGAGGGAATGGAGGAGCGGTTGCTCAATCGTTTTCGTTGGGGATTAAATGCGGATATTCAGGCACCTGATTTTGAGACTCGTCAGGCGATATTGCGGATGAAGATGCGTCAGGAAGGTTTGGAAATTCCGGATGATGTAGTGAAGTATATAGCTTATAATGTGCAGAGTAATGTGAGGGAATTGGAGGGTGCGTTGATTGCATTATTTGCGCAGGCTACGTTGAATAAGAAGGAGATCGATATCGATTTGGCTAAGCGGGTGATGAAGAATTTTGTGCGGACAGCTGCTAAGGAATTGACTATTGAGAATATTCAGAAACTGGTGTGTGAGTTTTTCAATTTGCCATACGACCGGTTGTTGGCGAAGACTCGTAAGCGTGAGGTGGTTCAGGCGCGTCAGATTACGATGTATTTAGCCAAGAAATTTACCAAGAGTTCTTTAAAGAATATTGGAGAACATTTTGGAGGTTTTGATCATACTACTGTTATCCATTCTTGCCAGACGGTTGAGAACCTGATGGATACGGATACAGAGTACAATGAGCAGCTCCAGGAATTGTTGCAAAAGGTACAATTAGCCAGTATTTAATAGGGTTTGATTGACTAGTTTAAGAGATTTCTAAACCAGTCAATAAAATTCAGGCGAAGAGTACTTTTTTATTCCATTAATACTCCTATATTTGCACTCCTTTCAGGACTTACCCCCTGGGTAAATCCCGGCCACAGGTGAGGTGGGTGAGTGGCCGAAACCAACAGTTTGCTAAACTGTCGTACGGGTTAAACCGTACCGCGGGTTCGAATCCCGCCCTCACCGCCAAAGCAAAAGCAAGCCCGACGAAAGTCGGGTTTTTTGTTTTTCCGGCTTTTGTGAGCTTGCTCAGACAAAAGCGGAAAAACAAAAAACCAATTCGCGAAGCGAATGGCTTGCTTTTGCTTTGAGCCACCCTCCCTGGGATCACTCTGCGAAGCAGAGTAATCCTAAGGGTAGCTCTGCGAAGCAGAGCAATCTCTGCAAATGGCAAAGCCA
>CAZWPF010000039.1:0-25385 GCA_964636205.1 uncultured Chitinophagaceae bacterium
CGATGAGCTCGCTTCGCTCGGTTGCATCAAGGCAAAAGAACAGAATGAATCCTACATCCTCGACGTACGAAGCCTTCGGCTGTGCGGTTTCCGGCATCACCGGAAATTGTTGAGATTGGTTCTATGACATTAGTCCGACAGGCGGTTGGCTAAAAATAGATAGGGCTGGTGCATATGATGAACAAACGCATTGTTGGCGTCATCGGGAAACTGATCGTAATATTCTGCGTCAGCATATAAGATGACCAGATTGCCGGTGCGCACATAGTAGCTACTATTATAATAATCAGGTGCATCCCAACCATCTAAGGATTTTTTAATCAACCCCGACGTATAATTACCAAGATATTTTTGAATGTTTTTCTGAGCCCGCCGAGTCGGCTTGTCCAACTGATTGTACATCCTCACCAAAGCAATATTCGCAGGAAATTTCATTTTTCTTAACCTCTTCTTCGCCCCGATAAAGGGATTCACTTTAGCCATATCATCCAGCGTCTGAACAGTTAAAGGAACCTCCGGCACCCAATCGGCCGAATTGATCACATTAAACGCCCAACCACCTTCCGTTAACTTTTCATATGTATAGGCAAATTGCAGATTACCCGGTTTAGGAGCTGCACTGCAATAGGTTTTGAATCGAATGTCAGAAGGCAAATCTTGGTGAATTTGGCGGTGTCGCAAATAAGCAGTGAGCAGGTAAGCAATAGCACCCCCCTGACTATGACCGGTGATAATAAAATCGCGAATGCCTACGCTATAACAAGAATCAATCTTTCGGTTGATATCCGCAGCCATAAACCCTGTACTTAGTAACCATCCGGCATGGACAGCTGCCCTGGGATCATCGGAACAACGATATACAAAACTATCCCTGCCATTGAGTTGGATCACACCTTTGGCGGGTATCATGGCAGCATAAAAATTGGCTAACCAACTGATCGTATTGGCGGTTGTGCCCCGTATGCTGATCACTGCCGGCCTATCCCTTCCCAACCATAGGTCCCATCGATTGTCCAAACCCAGAATTTCAGAACGATAGACATGTTCATATCCTTCGGGAACCGGCAAATCTTTATAATAGGTGCTACTTCCAAACCGGGCCGAAATCGCGGCTAATCGAATGTATTCTTTTTTGTCAAAGCCGGGTTGCAAAGGTTGTCCCTCGCATATAAAGCACCCTAGCAAAGTTGCCAAAGTGATGAAAAATCTTATCATAATAAGCGTGATCAGATAATTGTTTGAAAATAATCCTTTTTTGAATTCTGTTCGCCCTCAATAATTCGGTCGATATTTTATAACCGGCTACCGGTTTGTTTTCTTGATAAAGGGATCGGATATAATTAACTTGCAGGCATCTTTTAAACCGACACGTAGTTATATCCCATATCATTCATGCAGATCAAAAAATTGCTTATTGCCAACCGCGGTGAAATCGCTATTCGGATTGCCCGCGCAGCTTCCGAACTCCATATTCGTACGGTGGCTATTTATACGTACGAGGATCGTTATTCCTTGCACCGATATAAGGCCGATGAAGCCTACCAAATAGGTGACGACAAGGAGCCACTCAAACCTTATCTGGACATGGACGCCATTATTTATCTGGCGAAGTCATGCGGTGCGGACGCCATTCATCCGGGCTATGGTTTTCTTTCAGAAAATGCTCAGTTTGCCCGTAAGTGTGCAGCGCATAATATTATTTTCGTTGGACCCTCACCGGAGGCAATGGCAGCATTGGGTGATAAGGTTACGGCAAAGGAAGTAGCAAAGGCGGCGGGTGTGCCGCTTATCGAAAGTAATCTGGCACCCTTGGTTAATGAAGCAACAGCTTTGTCCGAAGCAACTCGGATCGGCTATCCCTTAATGCTTAAAGCAGCGGCCGGCGGTGGCGGTCGTGGTATGCGTGTAGTGAGGAATGATGATGAGTTGAAAAAATCGTTTCGGGAAGCCCGAAGCGAGGCGAAAAATGCTTTTGGCGATGATACGGTATTCCTGGAGAAATATGTAGAAAACCCTAAGCATATTGAAGTGCAGATCGCCGGCGACCACCATGGCAATCTGGTGCACCTGTATGAACGCGATTGCTCGGTTCAGCGTAGGTTCCAAAAGGTGGTGGAGATAGCTCCTTCGATGACGCTCTCACCGAACGCCAAGGAAAAATTATATAATTATGCCCTTAGAATTGGAGCTGCAGTCCGGTATGATAACCTGGGTACTGTGGAATTTTTGGTGGATGGCAACGAGGAGATTTATTTTATTGAAGTAAATCCCCGAATTCAGGTAGAACATACCGTTACCGAGATGATTACCGGCACCGACCTGATCAAAACCCAGTTGTATATCGCTGCAGGTTACCAATTGCAAGATCCTGAAATAGATCTTGGCGATCAAGCCAGGATTCCTCAAATAGGCTTCGCTATCCAGTGTCGGATTACCACAGAAGATCCTACTAATGATTTCAAACCTGACTACGGCACATTAATTACTTATAGAAACGCAACAGGGTTTGGGGTGCGGTTGGATGAGGGGAGTACTTACCCGGGGATGAAGATCAGTCCTTTCTTCGACTCGATGTTGGTAAAGGTAAGTACCCAGGCAAAGACTTTGCAGGAAGCAGCGATGAAGATGAACCGCGCTTTGAGGGAGTTCAGAATTCGTGGTGTTAAGAATAATATTCAGTTTCTCGAAAACCTGATCACCCATCCCAATTTCATGTCGGGTGGTGCTACAGTCAATTTTATCAAGGAACATCCCGAGTTGTTTCAGTTCTCTCGCCGTCAAGATAGGGGAACGCGTGTACTTAATTTCCTGGCCGATGTAACCCTTAACGGGAATAAGGATGTTTCCTTGACTCAGCCGGTGCCGGAATTCGAAAAGGCAATAGTACCTGAGTTCGACAAGCAATCGCCATTTCCTAGGGGCACAAAGGATTTGCTCAATGAATTAGGTCCTGATGGTTTGGTTAACTGGTTAAAAGGCGAAAACCGAATTCAATATACGGATACAACGCTTCGGGATGCACACCAGAGTTTGTTGGCGACGAGGATGAGGACTTTTGATATGTTGCGGGTAGCGGAGGCTTTCGCAAAATCGCATCCTCAGACATTCAGTATGGAGGTGTGGGGTGGAGCTACATTCGACGTATGTATTCGGTTTTTGAAAGAAGATCCCTGGAAGCGATTGGAGGCATTGAGAAAGGCTGTGCCTAATATTCTATTGCAAATGCTGATCCGCGGAATGAATGGAGTTGGCTATGCAGCTTATCCGGACAACCTGATTGAGAAATTTGTTGCTAGTTCCTGGGAAAAGGGGATCGATATATTCAGAATATTCGATTCGCTCAACTGGATGGACAATGTAGCGCCTTGTATTGATATGGTGCGTAAGAAGACAGGTGGGATTGCAGAGGGCGCGATCTGCTATACCGGAGATATTCTGGATCCCAAACGCACTAAGTATACGTTGGATTACTACGTAAGACTGGCGAAGGATATGGAAAATGCGGGCGCGCATATTCTTGGAATCAAAGATATGTCGGGCTTGCTAAAGCCATACGCTGCCAAAGAATTAATTGGTGCGCTTAAGGATGCGGTGAATATCCCGATACATCTGCATACACATGATACTTCCTCCTTACAATCGGCCACCTATCTGATGGCAGTGGAGGCAGGAGTGGATGTGGTTGATTGCGCTTTGGGGGCGGTTTCCGGACTGACCTCTCAGCCTAATTTTAACGCAATTGTGGAGATGTTGAAGTTCCATGAGCGCTCCCTGCCTTATGATATCAGATCTCTGAATCAGTTCTCTGATTATTGGGAGACGGTTCGAACTTATTATTTCCCGTTTGAGTCGGGATTGAAGGCCAGTGCCGCGGATGTGTTTTCACATGAGATCCCCGGCGGACAGTATTCTAATCTGAAGCCGCAGGCTAAAGCTCTGGGTCTTGGCGACAAGTTTGATCAGATTAAGGATACATATGCCGTAGTTAATGATATGTTTGGAGATATTGTAAAGGTGACGCCAAGTTCAAAAGTTGTAGGCGATATGGCTCAATTTATGGTGGCCAACAACCTGACACGTGAAGATGTATTTTCAAGAGGAGCTATGTTATCCTTCCCGGAATCAGTGCAGCAGTTTTTCATGGGAGAACTGGGTCAGCCGGAGGGAGGATTTCCCAAAGAATTGCAGGCTATCATTCTAAAAGATAAAAAGCCGGTCACTGAGAGAGCGGGTAAACACATGCCACCGGTAGATTTTGAAAAGGAATTTGCAGCATTCCGGGAGCGTTTTGGTTCGGATTTGGCTATTACCGACTTTCTTTCGTTTAAATTATACCCGAAAGTATTTGAAGAAGGACTTCAATTCTGGCGGGAATATGGAGATGTTTCTGTCGTGCCGACCCCCTTATTTTTCTATGGGATGAAGCAGGGCGAGGAGGTTACGATTGAAATTGATCGCGGAAAGACCTTGTTGATCAGATTGTTAAGTATCGGAGCGCCGGACGAAAATGGTAAGCGGGTAGTGTTCTTTAAATTGAACGGACAGACCCGGAATATTGAGGTTGCCGACAGGTCGATTAAGGTTGAGAAGCGAGAGCATCAAAAAGTCGATCCGGATAATGAAAAGCAAATAGGTGCACCACTTCAGGGAATGTTGTCTAAAGTATTGGTGAAGGCCGATGAGAAAGTGAATCGGAATCAGCCATTATTCGTGATCGAAGCCATGAAAATGGAAACGGTAATTACGGCGCCATTTGATGGAGTAGTGGCCAAAGTGGTGCTCGGTCAGGGTGAGTTGGTTAATACAAATGATCTCATAATTCAGTTTACGTAATGTTAACGAATTGTTTTTTTGAATACTTGGCATAAAGATTGATCTAAGAGAGGAAAATTCAGCACGCATGTCAATTAATATCAAGGGCGTCATTGCCATTTTGGGAGCAACCATTGTGTTGGCAAGTTGTACCGGACCTAAGCTCGCAGGTACTTGGCAAATAACCAATTACGAAACAAAAGCAGGAGAGGGTCAGTACATCCGCCTATCCAATATAGGTAGCCTTAAGTTCAAGAAGAACAATACAGGTCAAAAGCAGATCAACTATTCTGTAATGCAGCACAAGGTTGAGGACAACACTGAGTTTAAATGGGACGGTGGGGAGGAAACCATTACGATTTCCGGTAAGGGCAGCGAGCTGAATAAGACCTGGATCATTGTTGAGAAAACCAAGAAATACCAAAAATGGAAATCTACGGATGGTGGTAGTACCGTTCAGATTTTGGAGTTGCAAAAGCAAAAATAATTATAGGGCGTCGACCTATGCGAGGGGCGCCGGATCTATTTATGTGAGGGGTTATGGGGAATTAACCAACGAGGGGGCTGTTTTCAGCCCCCTTTTCGATTTGTCATCAAAGTTGGATGGGTATCTCCGATCGCATGTTCGATATCCTTTCTGGTTGGGACAACGATTAATCGGAGTGTAGTATCGTTGGTGAAATAGGCAATTGCCCAGTTGATAAAAATAAACAGTTTGTTTTTCACACTTAGGATCAGCATCAGATGGAGGAACATCCAAACCATCCAGGCGAAAAATCCTTGAAATTTGAAATTGGGCAGGTCGACTACAGCTTTTCTTTTACCCACGGTAGCCATGGTCCCAGGGTTTTTATACTTAAATGGTTGGAGTTCAGTATTGTCGTTGCGAATAAGTAACCGGAGATTTTTGGCCAGATTTTTAGCTTGGTTATTGGCCACATTGGCTAATTGCGGATGTCCCTTTGGCCATTCCGGAGTCTCCATATAGGCGATATCTCCAATGGCGAATACATTATTATATCCGGGAAGACGGCTAAATTCATCGACCTGGATTCGATTACCCCGCACGATTAAAGTTCCTGGCAAGCCTTCCGGCACATTACCTTTAACTCCGGCAGTCCATATTAATGTGCGGGTGGGGATAGACCGACCGTCTTTGAATCGCACTACCTTTCCATCGTAGTCTTCTACCAGCGTATTCATCCACATTTGGACGCCCATATCCCGGAGGTACTGACCGGATTTTTGTTGTGCTATATCGCTCATGGCTGCGAGAGTGGTGCCTTGTCCTTCTACCAGATGGATGTTGAGCCTTGAGAAATCCATGTCCGGATAATCTTTGGGCAGTATGTGTTTTTTTAGTTCTATTAATGATCCCGCCAGTTCCACACCGGTAGGTCCGCCCCCGGCGATCACAATATTCATCAGACCTTCCAGTTCGTTCTCGTTGCAACTAAGTGCATCTTCGAAATTGAGTAAGATCCTATTGCGGAGAGAGATCGACTCGGCGGTGGATTTCATGGTATAAGCATGTCGGGCGATATTCTCGTTCCCGAAAAAGTTGGTGGTGCAACCCGTGGCTATTACCAGGAAATCGTAGGAGTATTGGCAGGCATCTGTAATTACTCGTTGTTGGTTTAAATCGATTTGTTCGATTTTGTTGACACGGACATGGATATTTTCTTTTCTTTGAAAGATTTTTCTCAATGGAAACGAAATTGAGCTAGGTTCGAGTCTTCCGGTGGCTACCTGATAGAACAGAGGTTGGAATTGGTGGAAATTGTATTGGTCGATCAGCGTGATGTCCAGATCTGCGCTACTGATACGCCTTGCTAGCTGAAGACCGGCGAAACCCGCCCCCAGAATGACTACCTTTTTTTTGGCCATACCCTCGAATTTATATCATAAAGCTACGTCAGATAACTGAATATACCAGAATCATGCCGAGGGCTTTGGTGAGATTTAATAGGGCAGTGCTACATCAAAAAGGGTCGGAATTTCCGACCCTTTTTGATGTATTTGATTGCAGGATAATTACCTGGCGATGTTCACTGCTCTGAGTTCGCGGATAACGGTAACCTTGATCTGTCCGGGATATTGCATTTCCTTTTGGATTTTATCTGCGATATCGAACGAGAGGCGATCACTATCGGCATCGGAAACTTTTTCAGCTTCTACGATCACTCTCAATTCACGACCGGCTTGGATGGCATATGCTTTTTCAACGCCATCGTAGGCCATTGCCAGATTTTCCAGGTCTTTGATTCTTTGCAGATAGCTCTGCATCATTTCTCTTCTAGCACCCGGGCGAGCACCGCTTATGGCGTCGCATGCCTGCACGATTGGGGAGATGATATAAGTCATTTCCATTTCGTCGTGGTGTGCTCCTACTGCGTTGATAACTGCAGGGTGTTCACCGCATTTTTCGGTAAGTTTAGCACCTAGCAATGCGTGGCTCAGTTCAGTTTCCTCATCGGGTACTTTTCCGATATCGTGCAGTAAGCCGGCACGTTTTGCAAGTTTTACAACTTTTTGACCTAATCCTAGTTCTGCTGCCATAATTGCGCAGAGGTTAGCTGTTTCTTTGGAGTGCATCAGCAGGTTTTGACCGTATGAAGAGCGGAATCTCATTTTACCCACCATTCTTACCAAGTCTTTATGCAGACCGTGGATGCCGAGTTCGATAATGGTTCTTTCTCCGATTTCCATTACCTGTTCTTCGAGTTGTTTTTTAGTTTTTTCAACTACCTCTTCAATTCTGGCCGGGTGGATCCGTCCGTCTTGCACCAGGCGCTGGAGTGACAGGCGTGCGATTTCTCTGCGGAGGGGATCAAAGCAGCTCAGGATGATGGCTTCCGGAGTATCGTCGATAATCAGGTCGACTCCGGTTGCTGCTTCCAGGGCTCGGATATTTCGACCTTCGCGACCGATGATTTGACCTTTGATTTCGTCACTTTCCAGGTTGAATACGGTGATTGCGTTCTCGATTGTTTGTTCGGCCGCAGTTCTTTGAATTGTTTGGATAATGATCTTTTTCGCTTCTTTCGATGCGTTCAATTTGGCTTCTTCCATGATCTCTTTAACATGAGCCATGGCTTCGGTCCGTGTTTCATTTTTGATCACTTCCAGCAATTCAGCTTTAGCTTCTTCAGCGCTCAGGCCGGAAACTTTCTCGAGTCGTCTGATGTGTTCTTCCTGGTGTTTTTCTAATTCAGCTCTTCTGATGCTAACTACTTCCAGTTGTTTTTCTAAATTCTCTTTGAGTTTTTCGTTTTCCTGCAATTGTTTTTGCAATTGCGCTTGTTTATCGTTCAGGGATTGTTGTTGCTGCTTGATTCGATTTTCGGATTCAGCAATTTTTTGATTCCTAACGAGTACTTCTTTTTCGTGTGTACTTTTTAACTGGAGAAAATGTTCTTTTGCTTCGAGTTTTTTCTTTTCTTTTATAGTGTCTGCATGCGCGGTAGCGTCTTCGATGATTTTTTTAGCCTGTCTTTCTGCTTCTTCAACCTGAATTTTGGTGTTTTTTGCAAAAATGATTTTGCCTAGAAAAATCCCTATAAGTATCGCTGCCACGGCGATAGTGGCAACAAGAGTCATATCCATAGTATTTATCAAGTGTTTTAAACAATTGTGATCAATTATAGTGAGCTATACATGTTTAGAAATTAATATATAAGCTGTACTATATTCCAGCCTGCTAAATTAGTAAAACTAATCCGTAAACTGCATCAGGAAGTTGCAGATAATCAGGATTTAAATGCAGAAATTTTGGTCGCTTTTATGTCTTAACAAGAGAGAATGGGTGATAAATTCTATGTGTGGTTTTCTGCTGAAACTACTAACTTCGCTTTTGATAACAACTATTAAAGACAATGGATACAGTTCAAAGTAAGGTGAGTCAGGCTATGGCGCAAGCCAAAGACTTTCTCCCGATTAAGGGTACGGATCACGTAGAGTTTTACGTGGGAAATGCAAAACAAGCAGCCCATTATTACAAAACGGCATTTGGATTTCAGTCTGTAGCTTATGCCGGTCCTGAAACCGGTGTGAGAGACAGGGCGTCTTATGTGTTACAGCAGGGAAAGATTCGTTTTGTGCTGACTACGGCGCTCCGTTCAGACCATCCTATTACGCAGCATGTAAGCAAACATGGTGATGGTGTTAAAATCCTGGCACTTGAAGTTGAAGACGCGTATAAGTCCTACGAAGAGACTACTGCCCGGGGTGCAAAGTCTTATATGGAGCCTACGACCCTTACCGATGATCAGGGTGAAGTACGCCTCAGCGGTATCTATACTTATGGTGAAACTGTTCACCTGTTTGTAGAAAGAAAGAATTATAACGGTATTTTCATGCCGGGCTTCCAATCATGGGAGTCTAATTATCAGCCAACTAGCACTGGTTTGCTTTACGTAGACCATTGCGTGGGTAATGTGGGTTGGAACAGAATGAATGAAGTGGTAAAATGGTATGAAGAAGTTATGGGCTTCGCCAATATCCTATCATTCGATGACAAACAAATCAATACCGAATACTCTGCTCTGATGAGTAAAGTGATGAGTAACGGTAACGGTTACGTGAAATTCCCGATCAACGAGCCTGCTGAAGGTAAAAAGAAATCTCAGGTAGAAGAATACCTGGAGTTCTACGAAGGTGAAGGGGTACAACACGTGGCAATCGCTACCAACGACATCATCGCTACAGTTAAAGACCTGAAATCTCGTGGTGTTGAGTTCCTCGATACTCCGGATAGCTATTATGAAATGCTTACCGCCCGCGTGGGAAGCATCGAAGAAAGCATCGAGTCGCTGCGCGAACTGAAGATTCTGGTAGATCGTGATGAAGATGGTTATCTGTTGCAAATCTTTACTAAGCCTTTGCAAGATCGTCCAACTCTGTTCTTTGAAATTATCCAACGTAAAGGTGCTAAGAGTTTCGGTGCCGGTAATTTTAAAGCATTGTTCGAATCGATCGAAAGAGAACAAGCAAAAAGAGGTAATCTCTAAGAAGAATCTTTTTGATTTAATTAATAAAAGGATTCAATACCAGATGGTATATTTGCATAGCTCCGTAATTCGGGGCTATGCTTTTGTTTATTAATACGGGTACTTATCTATGATCAAAAAATGGCTTCGCGGAATTGTAGCAGTTTGTGTGTTGGGGAGTTTGGTACATAACGACGCATTAGCACAGGGAGATGTAAATACGTTCCGAAATTTCCAGTTCAATTTTACCAGGGTCACTCAAGCTTGGGCCAAATTTAATGATAGCCTAAAAGTGCTATTTCAACAGAATGACTTGGCCTACCCGCCCAAAGACATCTATATCCGTTCGTTTAAATCGAACAATGAGATGGAACTCTGGGCGAGGGATGCCGATACACTCCAATATCAGTTGCTCAAAACTTACAGGGTTTGTGCACTCTCCGGAATATTAGGTCCGAAAAGGGTAGAGGGCGACCGACAGGTGCCGGAGGGGATGTATTTTATTGATGATTTCAATCCCAAGAGCGATTTCCACCTTTCGATGCTGATCAACTATCCCAATTATTCCGATCTTATTATGGGGGATAAGAAAAGACCGGGAGGGGATGTGTATATACATGGCGGTTGTTTTACCATCGGTTGTTTGCCTATGACCGACGATATCATACAAGAGTTGTATATACTGTGTCTGAATGCGCGGCTTAACGGACAGCAATACATTCCCGTGCATATCTACCCCGTGCGGTTCGATCGCAAGGGCCTAAATTATCTAGGCAGAAATTTTGCGGATGACACCGCCAAGCAGCAGTTTTGGGTTAATCTGAAGGCGGGTTATGATTATTTTGAAAAGAACAGAAAACTATTGCCCGTAATGTACACCCCGGATGGACGGTATGCGTTTTAGTTTAGGGGCGCTTTGCAATGCGCCCAACAACATCGGAAGATTACCATGAGGACGCACTGCAATGCGTCCTTTTAATTTTTGCGCACTGGCGTTGCGAGGTTATTAAAAAACATACTCCGCGAACACATAAATTGCTATTTTGCTCTGGCAAAATCAACTGACATGTTAGAACGTATAATTCACGACCGGCCGGCCAAATTATTCTTGTTTTTGTCAGCCTTTTTTGTGGCCAACGCACTGATCGCCGAATGTATCGGAGGAAAGCTATTCTCCCTGGAGGAATTATTCGGCGGTACACCTACTCCGTTTAACTTGTTAGGACAGGAGGGACTGACCGTGACATTGACCTGCGGGGCTTTGCTGTGGCCATTGGAGTTTGTAATGACGGATATAGTCAACGAATATTACGGTCCGAAGGCAGTGCGACGAATCTCATTCATTGCTATCGGATTGATCAGCTATGCATTCTTGATGTTTTACCTCGCCATCCATATCCCGCCGGAAAAGACATTCTGGGTAACCAGTCAGGCGGCCGAAGGTGTTCCCAATTTGCAAGCAGCATTTACCAGTATTTTCGGACAGGGAATGTGGATTATATTCGGTAGCCTGGTGGCGTTTGCGGTGGCACAGCTCTTGGACGTATGGGTCTTCCATAAGATTAAAAAAGTTACCGGCGAACGGAAAATTTGGCTCCGGGCTACCGGTTCTACACTCGTGTCACAGTTTATCGACAGTTTTATCGTTCTGTTTATCGCATTCTATATCGGAAGAGATTGGAGCATACAACGCGTGTTTGCGATCGGATTGGTAAACTATGCATATAAAGCTGCTATGGCCTTATTGCTGACCCCCGTGATCTACCTTGCAGAAAACAGAATAGAGCGCTATTTGGGTAGGGAGAAGGTAACGCAGATGAAACAAGAGGCGATGGCTCATTAAGGTTTTATTAGCAATTAATTTGTTAACTTTGCAGCTATTTTTTTTAGCCCTGGAATAATTCTATGTCGGACAAATACCGTGAATATAAAAGCCTTGATATGCCTGCAATTGAGCAGGATTTAAAGAAGCATTGGGAGCAGGAAGGCGTGTTTGAGAAATCAATTGAACAGCGGCCGGCAGACCGCACTTATGTCTTTTACGAGGGCCCGCCAAGCGCTAATGGTATGCCCGGTATTCACCACGTAATTTCGCGTACTCTGAAGGATTTGGTTTGTCGTTATAAGACAATGAAGGGGTATCGGGTGCATCGCAAAGCGGGTTGGGATACCCATGGGTTGCCGGTGGAATTAGGCGTGGAAAAAGAATTGGGTATTACCAAGGAGGACATCGGGACTAAGATTTCTGTAGAAGAATATAACCGTAAATGCCGGGAAGCGGTGATGCGGTATAAAGATAAATGGGATGAGCTCACCCGGAAAATGGGCTATTGGGTAAATCTGACTGATCCTTATATCACTTTTGACACAGATTATATCGAAACTCTTTGGTGGTGTCTGAAGCAACTTTATCAAAAGGATTTACTGTATAAGAGTGTAAGCATTCAGCCTTATTCACCGGCTGCAGGTACCGGACTTAGTTCGCACGAACTCAATCAGCCCGGTACTTATAAAAATGTGAAAGACACCACATTAGTGGCGATGTTTAAAGCGATCCGGAATGAATCAAGTCGCTTTTTGTTCGATGCATCCGGAGGCAAAGATGTATTCTTTCTGGCTTGGACTACCACGCCCTGGACATTGCCTTCCAACTGCGGTCTGACCGTCGGTCCGGATATCGATTATGTACTGGTACGCACATTTAATCCCTATACCAGAGAACAAATCCATGTTGTTCTGGCCGAAAAGCTGTTACATAAATACTTTAATAAAGAAGCAGAGGCTGTTGATGTAGAGCAGGTAGGCGAGGCAGAAAAGCTGATGCCCTGGAAGGTCATCGGTAAGTGGAAGGGATATCAGCTTGAAGGGTGTCGTTATGAACAATTACTGCCTTTTGAAGGCAACACCCGTGAGGTGGCCGGCGGCGATCCCTGGAGAGTGATAACCGGAGATTTTGTAACTACAGAGGACGGTACCGGTATTGTGCATACTGCCCCTGCCTTTGGCGCAGACGACTATAAGGTGGGCAAGAAGCACGGGATAGGTATGCTGACCATGGTAGATCGGGAAGGTAAGTTCAATGACTACATGGGAGAATTCTCCGGCCGATATGTGAAGAATTACAAAGACGACCCTGATTATAAGGACGTCGATGTGGATATTGCAGTAAAACTGAAGCATTTAGGGCTGGCATTTAAAGTTGAAAAATACGAACACAGTTATCCTCACTGCTGGCGTACTGATAAACCGGTTATTTATTATCCGCTGGATGCTTGGTTTATTCGGACTACGGCGTGTAAGGATCGGATGATCGAATTGAATAAAACTATCAACTGGAAACCTAAGGCCACCGGCGAGGGAAGATTTGGGAATTGGTTGGAAAACATGGTGGATTGGAATCTCAGTAGAAGTAGATATTGGGGTACTCCATTACCAATTTGGACGGCAGAGGATGGAACCATGAAGTGTATTGGTTCTGTGGAAGAACTGAAAAATGAGGTGGCTCATGCGAATCAGGTTTTGGGCATCAATCAGGTATTTGATGAGGCTACATTGGATTTGCACAAACCCTTTGTAGATCAGATAATTCTGGCTACTGAATCGGGCGAGCCCATGCATCGCGAGCCTGATTTGATAGATGTGTGGTTTGATTCGGGAGCTATGCCTTATGCGCAATGGCATTATCCTTTTGGAGATAAGGAACAATTTGCGCAGCAGTTTCCGGCAGATTTTATTGCAGAAGGGGTCGACCAGACCAGAGGTTGGTTTTATACCCTGCATGCATTGTCGGTGATGTTGTTTGATAGTGTGGCTTATAAGACTGTGGTTTCTAATGGATTGGTGCTGGATAAGAACGGCAACAAGATGAGTAAGCGCTTGGGAAATGCCGTCGATCCATTTGAGACTATCGAACAATTCAGTGCAGATGCTACCCGTTGGTATCTGATTACGAATGCTTCTCCCTGGGATAGTTTGCGGTTTGATACCGAAGGGATCCGGGAAGTACAACGCAAGTTTTTCGGTACTTTATTTAACACCTATCAGTTTTTTGCATTGTATGCAAATGTGGATGGGTTTGCTTTTAAAGAGAATTATATTCCGGTAGCGGATCGTCCTGAGATCGACCGTTGGATTTTATCCTCTTTACATTCGTTGGTGAAGGACGTAACGGCCACTATGGATGATTATGAGCCCAACCAGGCGGGTCGGAAGATTGCGATTTTTGTGGACGATCAATTGAGTAACTGGTATGTTCGTCTCTGTCGTCGTCGTTTTTGGAAGGGATCTTACGGACATGATAAGATTTGTGCTTATCAGACCTTATATGAGTGTTTGGAGGTGATATCAAGATTGATCGCACCGATCGCGCCATTCTTTGCAGATTGGTTGTATCGTAATTTGAACGACCAGACGCAACGTTTGTCTTCAAGTTCGGTTCATTTGGCCGACTATCCTGAATATGATTCCATGGTCGTAGATGAGGATTTGGAAGAGCGGATGAGTTTGGCTCAAGATATATCCTCCTTGGTATTGTCGCTGCGGAAGAAGGTAAATATTAAGGTGCGTCAGCCTTTGCAAAAGGTAATGATCCCTGTTTTGAACAGTCATATGCGGGAACAGATCGAAAAAGTGGAGGAGTTGATTCGAAACGAGGTGAATGTCAAGGAAATTGCTTATATTGATGAGGATAATGATTTTATAAAGAAAAAGATCAAGCCCAATTTTAAGGCCTTGGGTCAGAGAATGGGAAATCGGATGAAGGCGGTCGCTGCGGCGGTAACCGCTATGGGGCAATCGGAAATCCGCAGTCTGGAACGCGATGGTAGTTTCAGTTTGCTGGTAGCAGGGGAACCAGTAATAATTTCTTTATCCGATGCCGACATTGTGGCAGAAGATATCCCGGGATGGAGTGTGGCAAATAAGGATAATCTGACAGTAGCTCTGGATGTCGAACTCAGTCAGGAGCTTAAGGACGAAGGAAATGCCCGGGAATTGGTGAATCGAATCCAGAAAATCCGCAAAGAGGCTGGTTTTGAATTGACAGATCGTATAATATTGAGTATAGAAGAGCGGGAGCCATTAAAAACTGCCATAATAAATTTCTATGATTATATTTGCACGGAAATTTTGGCAGATGATATAAAATTATTGCCTGAAATTCAAACAAATATCGAGCTTGAGGTCAATGAAGGGGTTTATAAAGTATTAATCCATAAAAATTAAAGCCATGGCCACGAAAAAAAGTCCGGCTGTCAAAAGTGCTAAAAAAGCTAAAACTGCAGTTGCAAATACCAAAACAAGCGGTGCGTCAAAAAAGACTGCTGCCGGTAAGACAGCAGCGAAGCCAGCCCCTAAAAAAGCAGTAGCTACTGCAAAGAAGGCGGTTAAGGCAACCAAAGCTGCTAAGCCTGCAAAGGTTGAGAAGAAAGTAGCAGCAAAATCTGCGAAAGCAACCACGGTTAAAGCATCAGCGAAAAAGGCAGCCCCAACAACTAAGAAGGCAGCCGTGACAGTGAAGAAAGTGGCAGGAAAGAAGAATACTATGACTAAGAAAACTGAGAAAACCGTAAATAAAAAAGCTGTTAAAAAAGTAGAAGTGAAGAAGGAAACAGTGAAGGCAACAGAAAAGAAAGCTGCTGTAAAGAAGGTAGCAGAAAAGAACGTGGCAGCAAAGGCGACTGAGAAGAGTGCTGTAAGCAAAAAGGAAGTTAGTCAGAAGAAACCGGCAGCACCGGTGAAGGCTGAGAAAACTCCGGCCAAAAAAGTAGCCCCTGCAGCAGTGGCACCGAAAAAGGCAGCTCCAAAGAAGTCGACTGCAAAAGCAGAACCTATAGATCCGGTGGCCAAAGCAGAGAAAGTAGCTCGCACGGCAGCACGTACAGGTTTGCCTGTTATGCCAAAAGCACAAGCGCCAGTGGCGAAGCCGGCGCCTGTAGTGGAATCAACGCAGAAGAAGCCGGCGGTAGTCATTGCCCGTCGTAAGTTGGAAAATAAATCTAAAAAAGCAGAAGAAGCAGGTAAGACAATGATTAACTATCAACCTGAATTTACTCGCTCTGTATTAGACGAACCGGCGCAATCCGGTCCGGTTTACAGATATAGCGATGATGAATTAGCAGAGTTCAAAGAATTGATTTTGGGACGTCTGGAAGCAGCTCGTAAGGAATTGGGCTATTTACAAGGTTTGATCACCAGAAAGGATGAAGCCGGTACTGAAGATACCGAAAACCGGTTTATGAATATGGAAGACGGAAGCGGTGCCATGGAGCGGGAGCAATTAGCGCAGTTGGCCAGTCGCCAGATCCAATTCATCAATCACCTGGAAAAGGCATTGATTCGTATCGAAAATAAGACTTATGGCATCTGTAGAGTTACCGGTAAGCTGATCGACAAAGCCAGACTTCGTGCGGTACCTCATGCTACGCTGAGTATCGAAGCAAAGAAGACTATGACTAAGTAATTTACTTAACAGATAGTTGCCGGTATTGAACCGGTTAGAGAGTGGAAAATTGAAAATTATGAGCTAACTTTCAATTTTCAACTCTCAATTTTTTGCCATGCAGACAGCCTATATAATTGCCGGATTTCGGACCGCAGTAGGTAAAGCCAAAAGGGGCGGATTTAAATCATACCGACCCGATGATCTCGCTGTCGATGTGATCAAAGGCTTGTTAGCTTCGGTTCCTCAGCTCGATCCGAAATTGATAGACGATGTGATCGTCGGCAACGCAGTGCCGGAAGCAGAGCAGGGTTTGCAGGTAGGCAGGATTATTGCTAATCGCGCTGTAGGAGAGTGGGCTCCCGGTGTGACGGTGAATAGATATTGTGCATCTGGTCTGGAAACCATCGCGATGGCCACTGCCAAAATCCAAACGGGTATGGCCGACTGTATCATCGCCGGCGGTACAGAGAGTATGAGTCTGGTGCCTTCATCCGGCTGGCGTACTATGCCCAATTATGAAATTGCAAAAGATACTCCAGATTATTACCTGGGGATGGGTTTGACCGCCGAGCAGGTAGCACAAGATTATAATGTCTCCAGAGAAGAACAGGACGAATTTGCCTTTCATTCTCACCAAAAGGCAATTCGGGCAATCGATGAAGGTTATTTCAAGCAGGGTATCCTCCCTATTACCGTCAATGAGCGGTTGATTAATAAAAAAGGTAAAATAGAAACCCATAGCTATGTGGTGGATACAGATGAGGGGCCTCGAAGGGATACCGCTCCGGAAATTTTGGCAAAGTTGCCCCCGGTATTTGCTCAGAACGGTACGGTGACCGCAGGTAATTCTTCCCAAACTTCTGATGGGGCTGCTTTTGTCATTGTAATGAGTGAGTCGCTGATGAATTCCTTAGGGCTGAAACCTTGGGGACGACTGGTGGCTTGTGCTTGCGCCGGAATCGACCCCAGGATCATGGGTATCGGTCCGGTAGCAGCGGTGCCCAAAGTTTTGAAGCAAGCAAATATGTCTTTGAATCAGATCGAGCTTGTCGAGCTCAACGAGGCTTTTGCGGCGCAGTCGATTGCAGTAATCAGGGCGTTGGACTTAAATCCGGAAACTGTCAATATAAATGGTGGTGCCATCGCCTTAGGTCACCCGCTGGGTTGTAGCGGAGCCAAACTGACCATTCAAAATTTGCACGATCTGCAAAGACTAAATAAAAAATATGGAATGGTAACCGCCTGCGTGGGTGGTGGTCAGGGCATCGCCGGCATTCTCGAATATATGGGTTGAGCAGCTCGAAATCGATGTTTCGAACTGCTCCAATTTTATTTTAACTACAGCTTTTCCTATAACTAGCAGAAGGACGGGTTGTGTTCGTTCCGACCTATAATGAGTATATGCTAACAGCGTGACCGATTAAATGTTAGGATGTGCTTTTTTCAGTCTTTTGAATCACCTTGGTGGCGGTGGCGACCAGAGTTCCGATATCGGCTAAATTAGCCGGGAGGATCATAGTGTTATTAGTTTTGGCCAATTTCCCAAACTCCTGGATATATTGTTCAGCCACCCTTAGGTTAACCGCTTCTTGTCCGCCCTGACTTTGTATAGCGGAGGCAATTTCCCGAATACCCTTTGCGGTAGCCATAGCGACCGCTTCAATTTCGGCGGCACTACCGTCGGCCTCATTGATCCTTCTCATTTTCTCCCCTTCGGAGCGAGCGATAAGTTCTCTTTTTTCACCCTCTGCTCTATTGATTTGGGCTTGCATTTCCCCTTCTGATGTAGCGATCGTTGCTCTTTTCTCCCTTTCCGCACGCATCTGTTTTTCCATTGCATCTTTAATACTCTGAGGCGGAGTGATATTCTTCACTTCATAGCGAGTTACTTTGATACCCCAAGGGTCGCTGGCTTTATCTACCGCTTCAACAATAATACTATTAATTGTTTCCCTTTCTTCAAAAGTCCGATCCAGATCCATTCTCCCGATTATACTTCTCATGGTCGTCTGAGCGAGCTGGATAGCGGCGAATTTATAATTATCAATTCCATAAGAAGCCTTTGCTGCGTCCATGACCTGCAGGTACAAAACGCCGTCCACTTCTACAGAGATATTGTCTTTAGTGATACAGATCTGTGCTGCTACATCGATCACTTGTTCTTTCAATGTATGTCTGTAGGCGATTCTATCGACAAAAGGAATTATTATATGAAATCCTGCCAACAGCGTATTGTGGTATTTTCCAAATCGCTCTACGATGTAAACGGAGCGCTGAGGCACAATTCGGATGGTCGTCAGAAAAATGACGATCGCAAGAATAATCAGTCCAAAATAGATAATAGTAGTGGCGGTCATACTGGATTGGTATTTAAAGGTTCTACAAAGAGGCGAATACTTTTAAAACTTGTGATAGTCAATGTCTGACCTTGTTTTACCGGTGAGGGACAAATAGCCTCCCATTGGGTGCCTCTGAAATCGACCCTTCCGGGAGTATTGGCTGGAAAATCCTCCAAGGCAGTAACGGTATGCCCCACATAATCGTCTTCCAGATCATTGGAAGAACCGGATTTAAAATTCATGTATTTGTCGCGAATAGCTTTTCTAAGGAAGACCAAACCGGTTAGCGAGGAGAAAAGGAACACTGCCAACTGGACATTAATATTGATGTCCACGAGAAAGCAGAGTAATGCGGTAATCCAGGCCCCGAAACCGAAGAAAATCAGCACTAAACCGGGCAAAGCTAATTCGCCAAGTAGTAACACCAACCCCAGTAAAAACCAAATAACACTATCTGTAAATATTGATCCCATACTCTTTTATAGAATATAAAGTGTGACACATGAAGATACGAGATTATTTTCTTTTTTTATGAATGAAAACTATCTATAAGCCTTTACAGCTTTATTCGGTTGAGCTGAGGAATTGAGCTTGGAAGGGAGGTCGCGTCGGATCGGGCATATATATTTCAACACAATCTAGAACTGATTACCCATTGCCTGCGGCTTTTTAATTATCTTGCACCGTTATTTAACCCCTTACCCAATGGATTATAAAAGGATTCTGGTGACCGCGGCATTACCCTATGCCAATGGCCCTGTGCATATCGGACATTTGGCCGGATGCTATATTCCTTCGGATATATATGTTCGCTATCAGCGTGCGTGTAAACGCGATGTAAAGTTTATTTGTGGCAGTGATGAACATGGTGTGCCCATTACCATTCGCGCAATGAAAGAGGGGATTACACCTCAGGAAGTGGTGGATAAATATCATAATCTGATCAAAGAAAGTTTTGATCAGATGGGTATTTCATTCGATATCTATGCTCGTACTTCGGATAAAGCGCATCATGAGACCGCGCAGGATTTTTTCAAAAATCTTTACGAGAAAGGAGTGTTCGAAGTCAAGGAAACCGAACAATATTTTGATGAAGAAAAGGGAGTTTTTCTTGCAGATCGCTACATCATAGGTGTTTGTCCCGTTTGCGGAAACGAAGATGCTTACGGTGACCAATGTGAACGCTGTGGCTCCACGCTGTCTCCGGAGCAACTGGGAAATCCCCGCAGTGCGTTGAGCAATGCTATCCCGGTAAAGCGACCTACCAAACACTGGTATTTTCCTTTGGACAAATATGAGGATTGGTTGAAGGATTGGATTGTGACAGGTAAGAAAGACATTTGGAAACCCAATGTGTATGGTCAGTGCAAGAGTTGGATCGACAATGGACTGCAGTCCAGAGCAATGACCCGTGATAGCAATTGGGGGGTGCCTGTTCCGCTGCCGGATGCTACCGGTAAGGTCCTATATGTATGGTTTGATGCTCCTATTGGATATATCAGTGCAACCAAGCAGCTCACTGAAATGTGGAGTGATTACTGGTGTAAAGAGGATACCAAGCTGGTACATTTTATAGGTAAGGATAATATTGTATTCCATTGTATCATTTTCCCGGCCATGTTAAAGGCACATGGAGGATTTGTGATGCCGGAGCAAGTGCCTGCTAATGAGTTTTTGAATATCGAGGGTAAGAAAGTGTCCACTTCCAGAAACTGGGCTGTTTGGGTGCATGAGTATCTGAAGGATTTTCCGGATCAGCAAGATGTGCTGCGTTATGTGCTGTGTGCCAATGCTCCTGAAACCAAGGACAATGATTTTACCTGGAAGGATTTTCAGGACAGGAATAACAATGAATTGGCTGCGATTTTCGGAAATTATGTCAACCGCAGTTTTGTATTGATGCATAAACTCTGCAACGGAAGGGTACCTCATTGGCACCCGGATGTGGTAGATGACCGCGATCGTCAGTTGATCCAGGATATCCGTGAGGCTAAGGAATTGGTGGAAAATGGTATAGAGCATTATAAGTTTAGGGATGCGCTGACTGCGGTGATGGATTTGGCGAGAAAGGGTAATAAGTATATGCAGGAGAAAGAACCCTGGATTCATGCGCGTTACCTTACAGAAGAACCGGAGAGACAAAAGCTGATTGACAATTGTCTAAACCTTTGCCTGCAGCTAACTGCTAACCTTGCCATTTTGGTGAACCCGTTCATGCCGTTTACGGCTGCTCGTATGTGTCATATGATGAAGGTAGTGCCGCGGATGTTGGAATGGGAAAATGCGGGTCGTATCGACCTGTTGCAGGTAAACTATCCGTTGCGGGCGCCCGAGATTCTGTTTAGAAAAATTGAAGACAAAGAAGTGGAACAACAAAGAGATAAGTTGATGCAAAACCTGAATGCAGCGCAAGCCGCGTCCCCGGAATCGGTATCGGAGGCCGCTCAGGAAAATGCATATAAACCTGAAATAGTTTTTGACGATTTTGCAAAAATCGATTTGCGTGTAGGCACGATTGTGAATGCTCAGAAGGTGCCTAAAGCGGATAAATTATTGCAGTTGGAGGTGGATATGGGTTCTGAAAAGAGAACAATTGTGTCGGGTATTGCGCTTCATTTTCAACCGGAAGAAATAGTTGGAAAGCAGGTGGTGGTGGTAGCCAATTTAGCACCGCGTAAAATGAGGGGGATTGAAAGTCAGGGGATGATTCTCATGGCTGAAGATAAGGATGGCAAATTGGTATTCCTTTCGCCGGGTAGGGATGTTACCCCCGGAAGTAGTGTGAGCTGATAAGGTTAACGTACTCCTCAAGAGTAAATCCATACAAACCATAGTATGAAAAAGACAACGTGGTGGATAATTGGTGCCGTCGCAGCCATCGTGCTGATAATTGTGATCAGCAAGCTGAAAGGAGATAATAGCCTGGAAGTTGTTGCCGAAGCAGTTGGTCGAAATACTGTTGTTGAAACGGTTTCGGCCAGCGGAAAGATATATCCTGAAACAGAAGTAAAAATTAGTCCTGAAGTTAGTGGTGAGATTATCGAATTGACCATCAATGAAGGGGATAGTGTTTTGCAGGGACAGTTGCTGGTGAAGATCAATCCGGCTATTTATACTTCCTTAGTGCAACAGGCGCAGGCCAACGTAATGCAGGCCAGGGCTTCGGCAAAAAATGCAGATGAAATGATCCGCCAGGCGCAATCTCAATTCGATTTGGCATTGGCTAATTATGAGCGCAACAAACAACTTTACGAAGAGAAGGTCATTTCTAAATTAGAATTTGAGCAAGCGGAAGCTAGTTATAAAAGCGCCTTAGCCACTTATGAGGCTACCCGGGCCACCGCTTCTGCTAGTGGATTTGGGGCGGATGCAGCAGAAGCCAATTTGCAGCAGGCACGTGAAAATTTAAGAAGAACCACCATTTTGGCTCCGGTTTCCGGGATTATTTCACAGTTGAATGTGAAAAAGGGTGAGCGGATGGTAGGTACAGCACAAATGGCCGGTACGGAGATGTTGACCATTGCTGATATGAGTCGAATCGAAGTGCGGGTGAATGTTAGCGAGATCGATATTGTAAAAGTTAAGTTGGGCGATACCGCAGACATTGAGGCTGATGCCTACCGAGGCCGGATGTTTAAGGGAATTGTTTCTAAGGTTGCGGTTTCTTCAGCCGGAGGTGGCACAACTACCGGAGCTACTGCTCAGATCAATACCGACCAGGTGACCAATTATGTGGTGCATATTTTAATTCTCCCTGAGACCTATGCAGATCTTGAGGCCACAAAAAAGCCGGGTAGTTTTGTTTTTAAACCGGGCATGTCAGCTTCTGTAGCCATCCGTACGCGTAAGGTAGAAAATGTGATTGCCATTCCGGTAAATGCCGTGACTACCCGCAACTGGCCCGATAGCGTAAAACAATCGGACTTTGCTCGCAATCCGCGACAAGTCGTATTTGTATTAGATACAGTTAAAAAGACGGTGCACCTGCGCGATGTAAGCACAGGTTTGCAAGACGATATAAATGTGGCCATTACCAAGGGACTTCAGGAAGGAGAGAAGGTAGTAACTGCGCCCTATAGCGCAGTAGCCAGGTTGTTGCGTGACGGACTTCGGGTGAAGCCGGTAGAGAAGCTTAATAATAAATAATACCGGTCTACCCGATGAGTAGCCGGAATTTCAGGTCATGCCAGACAGTTTCCCATAGTTATTCATCCGGTGGATCGACTGGTACCTTATTCTGAAATAAAAGAAAATTGTCTTGGATACAAATACAAGTATCGGTGTCATTGGAAATGGTAGCTGGGCTACTGCACTCGCGAAGATTCTGACAGATAACGGGCGGGTGATCAATTGGTGGTTGCGAAAGGAATCATCAGTACAGCATTTGTTAAATCGACATCATAACCCGGATTATCTTACCTCGGTTGGTTTCTTACCGGAATCCATTCGTCCCACATCCGATTTGCAACAGGTCATAGAGCAGTCGCAAGTAGTGGTATTTGCCGTCCCCTCGGCATATGCTGAAGAGGTTCTGGAATCAGTCCCGGCCGAACTATGGGGAAGCCGAAAATTGATTTCAGCGGTGAAGGGGATCATGCCGAAATCAAATTTGTTGCTAAACGATCATTTGGACCGTCATTATGGGTTGCCTATTGAACAATATGTTTCCATTACCGGTCCTTGTCATGCTGAAGAGGTTGCTAATGAGCGTTTATCTTATCTTACCTTTTCCGGCCTGGACGATCATTTCACTTTGGGAGCCGCTGCCGCTTTTAGTACCAATTATATCAATACTACTTGCAATCAAGATATCTGGGGAGCGCAGTTTGCCGCTGTATTGAAAAACATTTATGCCGTGGGTGCGGGAATGGCGCATGCTTTGGATTATGGAGATAATTTCCTGAGCGTTTATATTACCAATTGCTATCGGGAGATGTATCTGTTTTTAACGGAGCATTTCGAGCATGTACATCCTGCAGCAGAGCGTCCCGATTTTCATACCAGTGCTTACCTTGGTGATCTACTCGTGACTTGTTATTCCCTACATAGTCGCAACCGGACTTTTGGTAGTATGATCGGGAAGGGATATACGATCCGGTCGGCCACCCTTGAAATGAATATGGTGGCAGAGGGCTACCATGCAGCCCGGGGAATGATGCGTATTGCTGAACAGTTTGGCATCGAACTCCCCATAGCCACCTCGATTTATAAGGTGTTATGGGAGCAGCTGCCGGCGGCGGATATGTTTCTGAGTCTGGAGAAAAAGCTGTCCTGATAGCGAGTTCCGATATTTCTGAATTTTGATGGATTGTTAAATTCAAATTGCATTTCTACATGCAGTCAGCTTTATTGTATCTTAGAGAATCTGAATGGAGATTGAAGTATGAAAAAACTCAGTAAGCTGATTCTTGTTGCAGTTGCGGTATTGGTTGGACCTATGACCTTTGCTGCTCGTCTTTTCATACCAATGGATGCGGAGGGTCAGGCAGATCATCTCAAAGCATACGGGGTAGCTTATGCTGCCTTGGTGCAGGGAGTGGAGGTCGACTGGTTGCTGAATTACCGCGGAGGTAGTTTTGCGATGGATCATCTGCCACAGATGGAACGCTTATGTCAGCTGCGAGGGGTAAGTTTTGAAGTGATCAGTGATGCTCAGTATTCCGGGGTACTTAATGAAATTGCCCATCCTGATTATAACGGTGACGTAATCAAACTGGAGAAGGCGCCGCGCATTTGTGTGTACACCCCTCCTAATAAATTGCCATGGGATGATGCGGTAACCCTGGCGCTTACCTATGCGGAGATTCATTATGATAAAGTCTATGATGATGACGTAATGTCGGATAAGCTGGCGGAATACGATTGGCTCCATCTTCACCACGAAGATTTTACCGGTCAGTTTGGTAAGTTTTGGGCGGGTTATCGCAATGCCGGCTGGTATCAGGAAGAAGTGGCTACTCAGGAAGCGGCTGCGGCAAGACATGGGTTCAGAAAGGTCTCCCAACTCAAACTGGCAGTAGCGAAAAAGATTCAGGCATTTGTAAGCGGCGGTGGTTACTTGTTTGCTATGTGTTCGGCTACCGATAGTTATGATATCGCGATGGCTGCGCATAGAACCGATATCTGCGATGTGCCTTTTGACGGTGATCCGATGGCAGCTGATGCTCAGGGGAAGTTGGATTTTACTCAGAGCTTTGCATTCAAGGATTTTATTTTAGTGGACAATCCTTATGAGTATGAGTTTTCTTCGATCGACAACACTCGGTATCGGCGGGTTCCCATGGAGGTCGATTACTTCACCTTATTTACTTTTTCGGCTAAGTTTGATCCCGTTCCAACCATGCTGACACAGAATCATACTACTACGGTGAAAGGGTTCATGGGGCAGACTACAGCATTTCGTAAGGATCACCTCAAGACTAATGTGCTGGTGTTGGGGGAGAATAAAACGGCAAATGAAGCTCGTTATATTCATGGTGAGTACGGCAAGGGAACATTTACTTTTTATGGAGGTCATGATCCGGAAGACTATCAGCATGCGGTTGGCGATCCGCCCACGGAATTATCCAGCCACCCTAATTCTCCGGGGTATCGATTGATTTTAAATAATGTGCTGTTCCCCGCAGCAAAGAAAAAACCAAGAAAAACATAAGCGACAATTTCAGCGCCAGCTGAAATTGAGTTTCCGCGCTATCGCGCGAAAACGTGCGAGCAGATTGCTGGTCGCAATCTGCGTACGCGTCTCGGATTTCGTCCTCGACGTGCGAAGCCTTCGGCTGTGCGAACGCCCTTGTCAGGGCGAAT
>CAZWPF010000040.1:0-25356 GCA_964636205.1 uncultured Chitinophagaceae bacterium
ATTTACCGGGGGCGATGGAAGCCGACGAATTAAACAACGCTCCCTATCGCGTGGCGTTTTTGTACGATAGTTACGAGCAATACCTATTATTCCTGGAAAAATTTGCTTCCCGTCTTTATATCGAATGTTTTAATTCCCCTCAGGAGATTTTGGAAGCATTGCATATCGGCTTTCCCGCCGACGCGATCATTGCGAGTGTCGATAATGGCGGTCGGGATTTATTAGCGGCGTTACGGTCGAGCTCAAACTTTGCCAATATTCCGATCCTCCTCGTAACCAAAGAACTGACCCCGGAGATCATTGAAGAAGCTCGGAAGCAAAAAGCCGATGATATTTTTGATGAAAAATTTGAAGAGGGGGACCTGCTAGTGCGGTTACATTATTTGTTTCAGAAGAAATGGCATCTGGCCGGAAGTGTGGCTGAGAGGGTTAAAGACCTTACGGTAGAAACGCCCCTTTGGAAGCGATCTTGGGATGTACTTTTATCGGGAATTGCCTTGATATTACTGTCACCTATATTCTTGATAGTTGCCTTGGCGATCCGTTTAGATTCAAAAGGACCCATATTGTATAAATCAAAGCGAGTTGGTGGGGGTTTTAAGGTATTCGATCTTTATAAGTTTCGCACCATGCGGGTGAACGCCGACCAGCTGATCAAAAAAATAGCAGCCGAAAATATTTACAATCGGGAACAAAACAATGCCTCCTTTCTGGATAGCACCCTATGTGAAGATTGCTGTAATGCAGGTTTTAAGGAATGTCAACGGCCGCTTTTTCATGACGGTCAACAAATATGTGAAAAAGCATTTCGTCGTCAGAAAGAACAGCAGGCTGCATTTATGAAATTTCAGAATGATCCTAGGGTTACCAAAGTAGGGCGATTTCTACGCAATACCAGTATCGATGAACTCCCTCAGCTTTTGAATATTCTAAAAGGAGACATGTCGCTGATTGGTAACCGGCCACTTCCTATATACGAAGCGGAAAAGCTTACCAAAGACAATCAAATTCTGAGATTTGCAGGGCCGGCAGGCCTTACGGGCTTATGGCAGGTGACCAAAAGAAGTAAAAAAGCGGGGGATATATCGGAAGAAGAAAGGGTGGCTTTGGATATCTACTACGTGGAAAATCTTTCTTTCTGGCTGGATTTGAAGATTTTTTTCAAAACCTTCCCTGCATTACTTCAAACTGAAAACGTATGATAAGGTCAGTGTTCTCTCAACCATTGATTCGTCTGAGGATCGAATCGACGGATAATTTTAGCAGGGTTTCCAGCGGCGACACAATAGGCGGGGATATCGCGTGTAACGACACTGCCGGCGGCGATTACACAATGTTTGCCAATGGTTGTGCCAGCCGTAATCACTACGTTTGCACCTATCCAGCATTCATCGTCAATTAAGATATGACTCGTTTCCACGGATTGATTGCGAATGGGAATATGCACGTCCTGATACACATGATTCAGCCCACTGACCACCACGTGCTGAGCCATAATCACGTCGTTACCTATGGTAACCGGTCCGATAATGACGTTGCCGGCACCCACCAACGATCTCGCGCCGATTTTTACCGCGCCCACGCCATTGTTAATAATGCTGAAGTCTTCGATCGTCGTGTTATCACCAATTACCATCTCGTTGAAAGGGAGTACGTCCCAACGCACCGAACGTCTTACCTTCACGCCCCGTCCTTTTTGGTGGAAAAAGGGGTTAAGAAATATCGACACCCAACGTCGTGGTCTGGCTTCGCCTTTGGGTATCAACAGCCAGTGGACCACTTTTTTTAATTTTTCGTGCCGGTTAATAAATGTCTTAAGGCTCATGAATTGGGGAACAGCAATTAACATCAGAAATTCGAACAAAAATAGAGTTTATCAGTCATGTTGAGAGGTCTATTGGGAAATATTAGCAAGTATGGATTAACTTTTCCCTTGCTTTTGATCCTACTTTTAGGTTTTGGAACACCGCCGATAAAAGCCCAGGTAGCTACAGAAATGGGTCAGGAAATCTCCTATGAGTTTTTAGCTAAGCTCATCGAAACTGCAAGTCGAAATTACCCGAATTCCAAGGCTTTTGATGCTCGTATACAGATCGCAGAAAAAGGGATCAAGAAGTCTAAGTTATCGTATGGGGATATTTTTTCTTTCTCTTATTTTTTTAACCCTAACCAGACTGCCGCGGGTTTAAACCCCAATATGTTAATGGGCTATCAACTTGGTATTTTTGCGAATATTGGGGCTATCATCCAAAAGCCTACCCAGATAAAACAAGCTAAGGACGAGTTAAAAGTGGTCCAGTTTGAGAAAGAAACGTATCTTTTGAATTTAGAAGCTGAAGTTAAAAAAAGATACTTCGAATACGCCAAATCGAAAGCTATGTACCGTGTGGTTTCCCAATCTTGTTTGGACGCGGAAAGCCGACTTGAAGATGTACGGCATCGCTTTGAAAAGGGGGAGTTGACTTATGAATCTTACAATAATGCCTTATTCGACTTATCGAATCGCCTTCAAACCAAAATCAGTGCGGAAAGTGATGTACTCATCGCGAAAGCAAGTCTTGAAGAACTATTAGGCCAGCCATTAGAGGATATCAAATGAAAGATCTACTTTATTTTTTGAAGTTTCTGCGGAAACGACTATACATTCTAATCCTCGTTCCCTTGATCACGATGATTGCTGCCTGGGTTCTGGCAAAAATGCTTCCGGATGTTTACCGTTCGCAGGGTCGTGTAGCCACCGGGATAGTTGATAAGACGGATCAAATCATTGCTAGTGAAAAGGACGAACAAGACCAAGAAATCGGGCGCAGATTTGACAATATAATTCAGTTAATGCGTCTAAAAAACGTGTTGGACCAGGTTTCATACCGCCTGTTGATACACGATTTGAAAGCGCATCCAGATTCGGCCTATACGCCGTCCCCTAAAGTACTCGAGTCACTGGATGACGATACCAAACGCAAAACGATTGCCCTGATTAACGACAAGTATAATAAGGGCATTGAGCTTTCCCATTGGATCCCTCAGGAAGCGGAAGTATACGAATTATTGAAAAAACTGGGATATAGTCATTCACTTCTACTGGATAAACTTTCCATTTACAGACTGGCGAACAGCGATTATATCACGATTGAATTTGAAGCTGGGAACCCTGAAATGTCGGCCTTCGTGATAAACACCCTTTACGACGAATTCCTGAAAATCTACTCCCAGCGACTCAAAGAAAGCAGCAACCGTTCACTCGACTTTTTGGAGAAAATCATGCTTCAAAAGCTCGCAGCTATGAACGAGCGCATGGAAGAGCTTAAACAATTCAAAATCCGCAATAAAGTCTTAAACCTCAACGAACAGGCCCGCAGCTTGTATGGGCATATCATTGATTTTGAAACGAGGCGGGAAGTTGCCAAAAAAGATGTTATAGCCTATACCGCTGCCTTAAAGAACATCGACACGCACTTCGATCCTACCGAACGAAAGTACCTGGAAAGTACATTGACGGAAATCAATCGAGAAATTGCCCTTACGAAAGACTTGGTCAAAAGTGCCAACGATGAATACATCCGAACGAACTTCGACCCTGCTGCAAAATCTAAACTCGACTCGCTTCAAAAATTACTCACCAACCAAATTAATCGAGCTGCTGATGCCTACATCTACAATCCTATGGCAGCCAAGGGCGATTTGATCACGCATAAACTGAACCTTGAAATTTCGCTCGAACTGGCCAAAAACAGTATTGAATCGATAGAAAAGGAGGTGGATCGACTCCAGCGCAAGTATGAAGGCATGGTACCCAATGAAGCGAGTATTCAAATGTATGAAACGAGCATTGATATTGCGGGGAAAGAGTACATTGAAGCCCTGCAACGCTACAACAATGCCCGCTTGGAATCGTATGCTCCCATTTCACTGAAATTAGCCGAAAAAGCGATGCCTGGTGTGAAACAGCCATCCAAGAAACTACTTCTCGTAATTGCTTCAGGAATGGCCGCCTTGGTGGTATGTCTGTTCGCTTTTTTAGTGATTTTTTTCTTGGATAACGGTGTACGCACCCCCCATCAACTTGCCGATTTAACCGGAATTACGGTTCTAGGACGTCTCAACAAGATACCGAATGCGCAGTCTTTTCTGGATCCCGGGTCTGATCTTTCTTCGGGGAAAAACTATACTCGATTCAAGGATCTCATCCGTTCCATACGGTTCGAGGTAGATGAAGATACGCGCTTCCCGAAAATTATTTCGGTAACCAGCTTAAGACCCCAAGCCGGAAAGACTACAGCCCTCTATGGATTAGCCTGGTCTTATACTCGTATCCACAAGCGGGTTTTAATTATTGACGGAAATTTCATGAATCCGGAAATTAGTAAGACGATTGGTTCGAGCGCAACTATTGAAAACTATTTTCGCAAAACACCCAGGCCGATGATCCCTGAGCTCTACCCTGGCATTTCCGTATTATCGAATGAAGGGGGCGATACATCGTTATTGGAAATTACGGATGAACTAAACTTGCAATCGTTGCTGGCGGAACTACGGCAACGCTACGATGTAATATTGATCGAAACACCGGCGCTCACCGGACTCAATAAAGCCAAAGAATGGATTCATATCTCGGACCGTGTTATTGCGGTATACGAATCCGGTCGACACCTAGGGGATCAATACAAAGCTTCCCTGGCTTACCTCAGAAGTCAAGGAGCCATTCTTTCAGGTTGGATTCTGGCCAACACGCCGTACGACATAGACCCTGTGGGCAAAACGTTGACCAAAACCTGGTAGATATGGGAGCAATATCGATCGTCAATTTCCTTTGGATTTGTATACAACTGGCGATAGGTTTTTTCCTCGTCTTTCCCTTGATATTGTTTGGTATTTACCAGGTCCGTCGTAGGGCAAAAACACAAGTTAAACAACCTCCAGAGACTTATGAAGCCGATTATGCCGTCATTGTAACAGCCTTTCGTCAGGTCGACCAACTCCCCGATGTCGTTCAGTCATTGTTAGCGCTTTCTTATTCAAATTATCATATTTACGTGGTGGCTGACGACTGTGACGTCTCCGCAATTCAAATCAATCACCCCAACGTAAGCATCCTCCGACCCCCAGTTGTGCTGGCTGGAAATGTGAAGTCTCATTTTTATGCCATTCAACATTTTATCCGGGAGCATGAAAGACTTATCATCATCGACAGTGACAACCTGGTTGACCCGGCAATTTTACATCATTTAAATCGGAGTTTCGATCAAGGATTTGAGGCAGTTCAAGGGGTAAGATTACCTAAAAATTTGAATACAACCCTAGCTCAACTAGATGCGGCTCGGGATATATATTATCATTTCTTCGACGGGAAAGTACTTTTTGGAGCGGGTTCATCCGCTACGCTTTCAGGATCTGGAATGGCGTTTACGGTGGAACTGTATCGTAAATATCTTGAAAATCGCATTGTCGAAGGCGCAGGGTTTGACAAGGTGTTACAAGCCGCTATTGTTGGTGCCGACCAACGCATCGCCTTTGAACCGGAAGCCGTTGTCTACGATGAAAAGACGACCGTTCCCGACCAGTTGGTAGGTCAGCGTGCACGTTGGATTAACACCTGGTTCAGATACGCTCGATTCGGCTTTGGACTAATTGGAAAAGGGATATTGCGGCGAAGCTGGAATCAGTTTCTGTTCGGTGTCGTTTTGCTTCGGCCGCCCCTATTCATATTCCTTTTGGTTGGCATGGTTTGTACCTTTACAAATCTGTTCCTCGACCTACCGTCCTTCTTAATTTGGCTGGTGGGTTATGTCCTCTTTATAGTGGGTTTCATTTTGGCTTTAGTCCAGTCAGATACCCCCCCCGTTGTTTACAAAGCACTTAAGGGGATTCCTGGCTTTATTTACTATCAAATTAAAGCTCTAACGAAAGCACGTAATGCGAATCGGCATTCGATTGCGACCCAACATGGAGATGCCGTTTATAGAGAAACGGAAGAAAATCAGTAATTCAAGACAGAAGTATGAAAGTGTATCCTAGTCAACCCGGTGAGGGGGTAAAAGGTCGGTTAAGTAGGTTGTCCACGCAGCATAAAATTCAACGTATTGTAGCGCTGGTGGTTGCCTTTCTAAGTGTATTTTCCTTCTTCTTCAAAATACTCTTTTTTTAAACATGGCCGTGGAAGTTGGCGATTTGAAGGATGGTAAAGAAAGTCTATTTTCTTCAATCCGCTTCTGGTTCCGATCGGGAGGGTGGAAGAATCCGACTTTTTTTGGCTCACTTCTAGCCATTTCTCTGGGATTAACGATGGCCATTTTTAAGTTCGGGGTCATCGCTGCCCTCCTTTTTATAGCCTTTTTAATGGCTATACCCCTTATTTTTTCCTTTGTCCGGTTTCCGAAATTCGGAATTGCTGTCCTGCTAGTAAGTGCCTTCTTCCTCTTTTTTGTCTTACGCCTGGGCGTAAACTTCCCCATTGGAACACTGATGGATGCGATGGAGGGACTCTTAATTATCAGTACGTTGTTGATGTTTCGGACTCATCCCGACTGGGATATCTTCAAAAATCCGATTGGATTATGGGTGGGTATCTGGGCGATTTATACCATTTTACAAGTGGTTAACCCTGCGGCAGCATCGATATTGGCCTGGCTATATACTGTCCGGACCGTAGGAACTGTGACCTTGATGTATTTCGTTTTTTGTTACCATATCGACAGTATAGCCTATTTACGTCTTTTAGTTGGTTTATGGTTATCGTTGGCGCTCATCGGTGCTTTGTATGCCCTAAAGCAGGAGTACATCGGTTTTTCGGATAGGGAGTACCAAGAATTGATCTCCGATCCCCTGCGAGTAAGTTTGTTGTTTATCGACGGTCACTGGCGAAAATACTCTATTTTCTCCGACCCGGTAGCGTTTTCCTACAATATGGTCATGGCTTTTTTCATTTGTATCAGCCTTATTCGCTATCGTCAAAAATATACGAAGTTAGTTTTTTATCTACTCGCCGGGGGCATTTGTTTTTATGCCATGTTCTTTTCTGGAACCCGCGGGGCTTACGTCCTCATTCCGGCTGGATTGGTGTTATTTTTTATACTGCGCTACAACAAACGTATACTTTGGGTGGCGGGCATTGCTTCCATGGTCTTGGTTGTTTTGATTAAAATCCCTACCGCAAACCCTACTCTCTATCGTTTCCAAACGGCTTTTGAACCCTCTCATGATGCCTCTTTTAATGTACGTAAACTGAATCAAAAGATGATTCAGCCCTTTATCCAGTCGCATCCATTTGGGGGAGGCTTAGGTGCTACGGGAGTTTGGGGAGTTCGATTTGCACCGGATTCGTTTCTTGCCGGGTTCCCACCGGATAGTGGTTATTTAAGAGTGGCCGTCGAACAAGGTTGGATCGGTTTACTCTTATTTTGTCTGATGGTATTTTTTATCTTAAAAACGGGAATTGATCATTATTTTCTCATCCGAAATAAGGAATTGAAGTCCTATTGCCTAGCAATGACGGTCATTGTTTTTATCCTAGGCATTGGAAATTATCCGCAGGAGGCAGTGGTGCAATTTCCGTCCAATATTCTCTTTTTCCTAGCAGCTGCAATCATTCAAGTCGTAAAGAAAATTGATGACAACACTTACCGGCACCCCCTAAATGACGCCTAACAGTAACCTTACCCCTCTTAGTCGCATCTTATAGGTATTTCGCTACCGGTAATTTTCGAAAATCAACGAACAAAAACTTCTATTTGCTACCGGGAAGCTTTATACGGTTGTGTGAAAAGCAGTTGAAATGTATTTTTCATCCACCGGAATCGGAGGTAGAACAAACGCATGATCCGAATGGGTATTGTGTTAGATTCTCGCCAACTGGTCTTTCGCATCGTGCTTGGCTCATCCTCTGAGTTTAGATGATCAAACAGGGTAGAAAACCTATCGAAAAACAAGGCACGTCCCTTTCCTTTGATAAACTTAAACGCCATTGACAATTCGGTTTCATCTCCTGATTTACCCTCTATATAACGGCCGAATTTTTGAAAAAAATCGGAACGACGTAAGTGGGGATGATCGCTATAACAAAAGAATTTCAAGTGACTAGGGTGCCACCAATTGAACTTAAGTTCTGAATAGCCCTTACCATAGGGCTTTTTTATAGGATGGTCGTAGAAGGCATAAAACCTTACCATATCCAAGGTGGCATCTTCATTCATGAAAGCCAAGGCATCCCTGAAATGGGGTAGAAACTGTGTTGTTGGGCGAAAATCTTCCTGAACGTAGAGGGTGTAGGGTGTTTGGACTGCATCCTGTCCTTTATTGATATTATTGCCAAGCCCTGCATTTTGGTAGGCACTCACCAACCGAAACCCGTATATACCATGCAGTTTGGCGACTTTCTCTTGGTGTTCCGGACGGCTACCATCGTCCGACACAACGATTTCCCCAAAAGTACAGCCTAATGCTTGGAAAGCTTTTAACAAACGTTCCAAAGAAGTGCTCCTGTTATAATGGGTAACCAACAATGTAACCTCAGGAAAATGGGAAGGCTGCATATTTTCTTGAAAATACCTTTAATGGACCAGCAATATTAACAAATCTGTCCTTTATAGAATAATCCAGGTGCTAAGTTAAATACTAAATTAGGTAGAAGAACGACCTCCCCTATTATTTCCCTTATTTATGCACTTTTTTTCAGGAGTTTTCAGACATTTTCGTTCCAAAAGCCCCTTTTAATTTATTAATCAAAACTAGTTAGTATTATTGCAGTGCGGTTTTTTAGTTTCAACCGTACAAGTCAATGATCACAAAATTCATAAATAAATTTATTGGCTTATATGTACTGATAAGGCATTATAATGTTTCTCCTGAACTCCGCTCCTTTTATAAGGATACCTACCGCTGTCAATTGGTTCAATGGAAGTATGTTATCAAGGATTATATTTTAAAAAAGCCTTATAAAAAATTGAGTTTCCAGGGCGAATTTGCTCCTGAACTACAATTCGTATTGCCCTTTGCGTACTGGCACTATAAAAACGGTACACTGAAACAAACGGAATCATCTATCTATACCCGAGAATTTTATTTTTTCTCACCCCACCACGAAGAGGTATTCGAAACTCGTTCAAACGAGGGAAACTATAATTACGAAATGCCCCGTATATTGTATAGTCATCGATATAATATGCGTAAATGGGCGCCTGTCCCCCTGAAAGAGCATTATAGAAATAGTTTATTTCAATTTAAAAAGCCAGGATTGGTCATTGCGAATCGCTATAATATGGAATGGGGCGGTCCGCCAATCAGCTATTTTGATATCCCTACCCTTTCTTATTTGATTGAACAATTGCAGGGGACGTATACCCTTATTTATAATCGTCCACGAGCGACCCAAATTACCATGGATAATAGTGATATTTATGAGCTCAATGAACATGACTGGATCCGTCAGAACTACCCAGAAGTGGTTATGATGGAAGACCTATACCAGCAACACAAGGCTCATACGCGTAACTTTAATCATTTTCAGTTGATGGTTTATGCGAACTGCGACCGCTTTATATCCATCCATGGAGGCACTGCAACCCTAGCCAGTTATTTTGGTGGCTTGAATCTAATTTTTTCAAAACAAGGTCCAGAGCACCATTTCAAATGTTATGAGAAACTTTACCCCAAGTTATCGGGCGCAACCATTTTACATGCTAAAGACGTTGAAACCCTCAAAAAGTATGTGGATAAACACTTTATAACGCGAGCCAATTCAGAACCTGAATGAGCGCTGACACCAACAATAAGGGATATTGGCTGAGGTCAGGGTTACTATCTCTGATCCAGAACTTTTCGGGCGTATTTTTCGGATTTGCGAGTTTTTATCTGCTCGTTCGGGTATTAAATAAAGACGAATATGGCAGCTGGGTCTTATTTATGGCCGTCGTAACCATCCTAGAAGCTGTTAGAACCGGCCTGATCCAAACAGCATTAATTCGTCATATTTCCGGTAATGCTCGAGACGAACACGCTGAAATCGTAGGGGGAGCCATCGTTCTTAGCGCCGTCACGACCCTGATCTGTATTTTAGCCAATACCTTCCTAGCGGGTTATTTAGCTACACTATGGAGTACACCGGAACTACGCCAATTGTTTCTCCTCTACAATATTGTTTTTTTTATTTCCGGTGTTTTGAACATCCTCAATTGCATCGAACAGGCCAACTTAAGTTTTAAGGGAAATTTCGCAGCTGGTTTGATTCGTCAGGGCTTTCTGTTCCTTTTTGTGGGATTTGCCTATGTGACTAACTATACCATTTCACTACAGGAGTTGGTTTGGGTATTGGGTTTCAACGTGACCCTCGCCACTATTTTTGCCTATCATTTTGCCAAACCCTACCTAACCGTAGCATTTAATAAGGTAAGATACTGGGTCAAACAATTGCTAAACTTTGGCAAATATGGCTTTGGAACCTTTGTTAGTTCCTTATTGTCGGGCACGATCGACCAAATGATGTTAGGTGCGATGCTCTCACCTGCCGCTTCGGGTGCATTTAATATCGCCGTTCGAATCACTAATTTGATTGATATTCCTACCAATGCGATGGCCACTATTGTGTTCCCTCAAAGTGCAAAGCGAATGGCTTCCGAGGGTGAATCTGCCGTAAAATACCTTTATGAAAAGTCGGTAGGCATTACGCTTGGAATCTTGTTACCTGGAATTTTATTCTTGTACTTTTTTGCCGAATGGGTAATTACGTTGCTCGCCGGAGGCCAATACCAGGACTCCATCCCACTACTTAAAATAACCTTGCTATATGCCCTCCTTATCCCATTCGGAAGGCAATTTGGAACCATATTAGACTCTATTGGCAAACCCAAAATAACCTTCAGCGTTGTGCTGCTTACTACGGTCCTTAACCTGGTACTCAACTATTTTCTTATCCGAAATATCGGGGTTATGGGGGCAGCCTATGCAACACTTATTTCTAATTTCATTGGTTTCCTATTAGGACAACTTGTCTTGAAACATTTTATCGGTGTAAAACTGGGGAATGTTTTTATTTATATGAAGGAGTTTTATGTTACCTTCTTCAAATCCTACTTAAAATTTGGAATTGATTTCATTTTTAAAAACAAAAAATAATGATCGTCGGAGTCTTTTTTAACGGGCGGATGGGAAATCAATTATTTCAGTATTTTTTTTTGAAGTATCTGCGAACCCGCAAAAAAGGTTGGGTGTATTTCTTTCCTAATCCACATCACGCCTATTTTGGCCGTTATTTCGATCTGGGATGGTATGACAATCTCACCCTTAACGCTATAATCTATTCCGTATTTACCCGGGTCTTACCCAAAATCCTACCCTTTCGCACCCACTATATGCACAATTTCGTAGCACCCAAACCAGTTGAGGTGAAGGAATTTACCATCTATGCCGGTTTTTTTCAATCGGATTATTATATCAAACAGCTTACCGACATTAGACTACCAAAGATTAAGGAGAAATATGTAAAAAAGTTTGCGGATCAATACGGTGCACTATTCCGAGAAAACAAAATCATCACGGTCCATATTCGTCGTACCGACTACCTGACCTACGGAAAAAGGGACATTTCTTTACCAATAAGCCATTTCCAAAGACAACTCGGTAATATCGAAAATCTGGATGAATACAAGGTGATCTTCGTTAGTGACGACATGCCTTTTGTAAAAAATGCTTTTCAACCTCGCGACAATTTTATTTTTGCATCAAACGATGAAATCACTGATTTTCAGCTCATCCAACACGCCGATATTGCGATCATTTCCAATAGTACATTTGCCTGGTGGGCTTGCTATCTTTCACCCAAAAACAACAGAGTCATTGCACCCAAAAACTGGCTCGGGTTTCGCATCGGACGCGAACATCCTAAAGGCATTATGACCGACCGTTTTGAATGGGTAGACGTCTTACCGGAAGAGGAGTGATCGATAAAGCTGAAGGGTATCCTCCATCTGTCTTTGCACGGGGAAATCCTTCAAGCGCTTATAGCCCTTTTGTTGCAACGTTTTCCTTAAGTCTTCTTTTTCGATAAGTTCTTTCAACGAATAAAACAAAGCGTCTGGGTTTCTAGCTTCAAAGAAAACGGCGGCGTCAGCCCCGACTTCCCGAAAACAACGGATGTCACTGAGCAAAACGGGGCAGCCTGCCTGAAAAGCCTCCAATATCGGCAGGCCAAAACCTTCATAAAGAGAAGGATAAACAAAGACGAGTGCATTTTGATAAAGCGTAAACAATTCGGCATCCGATACATCTCGATGGATAATTTTATCATGGACCTTGATTCGTTTCATAGCCTCCAATTCTGCAATTCCCGGTTGTCCACCTCCCGTAATAACCAGTTTTAGTTCCGGATACAGGTTAACTAATCGACCAAAAACCTTCAGTAGTAGGTGAAAATTCTTATACCCTCCGCGATCGCCTACATAGAGTAAGTAATTGGGAGGTAACCACTGGGGAGCATCAACCGGCGTCGACTGCCGAGCTTCGATACCGTGGTAGATGACCTTGATTTTGTTGGGGTCGGTCTGTGGAAAAAACTCTAAAATGTCATTTTTAGTCGTTTCAGAAATGGCAATAATGGCATCCGCTTTTTCAATATGGGTTCTTTTCTGCAGGGGTAAAGGATCTTGTGACCAGAAATACTCGGGCAGACGTTCATAGGTCATGTCATGGATCGTCGTAATCAACGGTTTTCCCTTTAAAAACGGCAGGAAGTAGGTATCGTAATAGGTGGGATGAAAAAGATCAAATTTTCCTTTTTTTAAGAGCCGAATACAATACTGTTGATTCAGTTTATAGAGTTGCTTTTGCCCGAAGGGGGTGGCAAAAAAACGTTTGGCAAGGCGATTGTTAAATGGAAACTTTTTCCTAGTAAGATACTGATTTTCAGTATACAAAACCCCACTCAGGCAATCGAAATCTTCTGTAAAACGGATGTATTTGACCATGTTGGCAAAATAGCGACTGATCCCCCCATAACGTTGGGTCGTAAACTTCTGATGATCAAATAAAATAACAGGCATAATCAACGGCAATTGGCCACCTCTATGATTTATAGTATCTTCGGCTAAAGATAATGGATGGCCCTAGTAAATCATATTTCGGAACCTACATTCATGGAATTAAAGGAACAACATATTGTTATTTTTAGCTTGTTCCGATTTGATGCTGATATAGAATCCACCGCCTTTTATCTTGCGCGGGAGTTTGCCAAACGCAACAAGGTTCTTTATTTCGATCATCCCTATACGTTCAACGATTATATAAAACGGTTTGGTACTGAACCCTTTAAAAGACGAAAAGGGCTTTTTTCACTATTTTCAGATCATTCCATAGCTTACGATTCACATTTAGAAATTTTCATTTCCCCCATCCTTTTGTCCATTCATTTTTTACCAGAGGGATGGCTATACCGCAGATTATTGCAGGTAAATGAATGGTTAATCCGCACCAAGATTCGGTACATTCTAAAAAAACGGAAGATCGAAAATTATGTTTTTATCAATTCTTTCAACTTTCATTATCCGGGTGTTGCTAACGGTCTAGCGCCAAGTTTAAAGGTGTATCAATGCTTGGATCCGATAATCGGATCGTTTGACGGTAAACATGGACGGCCATCGGAGCGACAGTTGGTTGAAAAATCGGATTTGGTACTATGCAGTGCCAAACAGTTATATGATGAAAAAAAGCGTATCAACCCGAACACCTATTTTGTACCCAACGCAGCTGATATTGCCCATAGTCAGAAAGCCTTGGACCCTGGATTGTCCGTTTCGAAACTAATTTCCGATATCGATGCCCCCATCATTGGTTACTTTGGCAGTATCGATCATCGAATGGACTTCGTTTTGCTCGAAAATGTTGCACGCCAACACCCGAATAAGCAATTTGTTTTTGTAGGACCGGTGAACACCCAGCTCCCTCGTGGCATAGAGGCCTGCGACAATGTGCATTTTAAAGGAAAAGTACCGTATGAAGAAATGCCGTCGGTATTAAAAGGTTTTGACGTTGCCATGATTCCGTTTCAGAAAGACGATCACAGCGCGACCGTCTTTCCCCTTAAGCTATTTGAATATTTGGGTGCAGGGAAACCAGTAATTGCTACCGATTTCAACGAGGACCTAAAAGAATTCACCAAGGATACCGTCTACTATTGTACCAATGCCGACGAATTTTCCGAAAAAATAACGCTGGCTTTAACGACTGATTCCGAAGCAAAACGTGAGCAAAGAACTCACCTTGCTGCCGCCCATACTTGGGAGCATCGTGCCAATACCATTTTACAAATTCTCTCAGAAATGATGGCTCAAAAAGCAGCCTCTACCCCACTAAACGCTTACTAAAACTAAATGCTTTTCAGTTCACTCAGGCCTGCCTGAACTTCACTTACAACCTCTTCAATTTCCGAAGTAAGATTTTCAGGAATTATTTGTTTACCCAATGCCGATTCTATTTCCTTTAAACGCCTTGCCAAGGGCAACATCCCTACCGAATACAGTGAGGATCGAAATTTATGAATGGCTTGTTTCAGACCATCGTAGTCTTGATTTGCCAATTTTTCACGAATGATTTCCAATTGTACGATCCCATCGTTTTCAAAAAGTTGCACTAACTCCTGCTTTAAGCTTTCACTCCCCCCGGTAATTTCGTGTAAATAACCAAGATCCACGCGCTTGGATTCGATAGCCGATTTATTTTCGGTTACTGTGTTTATAATTTCCGTTTGCACCCCCGCTTTATGGGTTAAATTGATAATCGTACTAAAAAGCTCAAGCCGTTGAAATGGCTTTGACAGATAACTATTCGCACCTATCCGCAAGCCTTCTTCTCGTTCTCCAGCCATGGCATGAGCGGTCATCATAATGATGGGCGTTTCTAATTTTAATTTTTTTCTGATTTCCTTAATGGCCGTATAACCGTCCATTTCGGGCATTTGAACGTCCATAATGATCAAATCATAGGCATACTTATTCAATTTTTCCAACACTTCCTTCCCGTTATTGACGATCTCCAGCACGATACCCGTTCTGTCAAAAACGGCTCTTAACAGTTTTTGATTCAACACATTATCCTCAGCGGCAAGTATTTTCAGGCCATTTAGACCCGCTGGAATTATTTCTTCCTCAGTTGTATTTGGGCTTGATTCTCCGTCAAAAGATTCAATAACTTCGAAGGGGAATTCGAGTGTAAAAGTAGTTCCTACCTTTTCTTTACTCTCTAGTTTAATAGTTCCGTCGAAGTATCCTACCAGGTATTTCACTATGGCCAATCCCAAACCGGTGCCTCCGTATTGACTGGAAATTTTCTCATCGGCTTGTACGAAGGTTTCAAACACTTTTTTCTGTCGTTCTTCGGGAATTCCAATCCCTGTATCCTTAACCACAAAACGGATCATTTGACGTCCATCTTTTTTGACTCCAGCCGGTTCTACCTTTAACAACACCTCACCTTTTTCAGTGAATTTAATGGCGTTTTGACATAGGTTGAGTAAAATCTGTGTCAGTCGAATTTTGTCTGTTTTAATAGTTTTAGGGAGGTATTCCGATAATTCGTAACGGTAGTTGATCCCCTTATCCCGAGCCCGCTTCCCAATCAATACTGAAACGGATTCAACCAATTCAGCCACGGCCGTCGGTTCTAGATCCAGTACTAATTGTCCAAATTCCATTTTCGATAGATCGAGGATATCATTCATAAGCCGGAGTAAATTCTTACTGGCTATCTCGATATATTTGGCATACTCCTGGGCTTTACGATCATTGACCTCCAGTTTTAAAAGGTCGGTGAACCCTATGATCGTGTTCAAAGGTGTTCTAATTTCATGACTGACGCTCGACAGGAATATGTTTCTAGCTCGCATCGACTTCTCGACCAAATCCCGTTCCGCCTTTAGGTTGGCTGCATAGTTCTCTTTCTCCGTAATATCCCGAATTACACATACGGCACCAATCAGGGTTTCGTCCAGGTTATATATCGGCTGGACGTTGGTCTCCATATTTCTAATCTTTCCGTCGATAATAATATCGAAACGGTTTCCTATGGATCTTTCGCCCGACAATCCTTTTTTCAAAGGCAGATTCCCCTGACGATAAATCTCCATATAGTGTTCCTTGTTTTCCAAGGGAATACCTCGAATGAGCTCCTCTAAATTTGCTGGATTCGCATCCCCCAGTCGGATCAATTCCCTACCAGAACGGTTAATGAATTTCACTTCTTCATTGGTACTGATTACTATGATCCCATCAGGTATGGCTTCGAGATACTGTTTCAAAATTTGCTCCCTACGATGGAGTTCTTTACGCAAAAAACGGTCCTTATTCCGATTTTTAAAGAGGTAAAACAACCAGATAATGGTAATACAGAACCCTAAGATCCCGGTGACGCTCATCCCTATGATGTAATATAACGTCGCTTTAGTTACGTAACCAGTATCGGTTTCAAAAAAATCCAAACGATGCCGTTCAATTTCATAAACCTGCTCCGCTTTGTCCTTTATTGATTGATAAATTTGCGCTCCACGTCCCGATTGTATCAGTTTGGTCGCTGCTTCTTGACCTTCCGTTTGTTGAATTCGAACAGCTAGTTCCTGAAGATCCATTAATTCAACAGAAAGGGCTCCCATTTCCTTGACCAGTTGGGTTTGCTCTGCATCCTCTTCAACCAGAATACTGAGCGTATCTAAGATCCCATCAATCAATTGCCTTTCTGAGTCCAACCCCCGATGGGGAACATCGACGCCCAGAAGCAACTCTCGGGTATACGACTGGACCTCTTTGTTTTTGAGTGCAAATTCGAGGGATTTACTGAAAACAGTCGCTGACTTTGAAATCATTTGGTTATTTAAAGCCATCCCCGAAAGGCTCTTGTATCCAAAGTACAACGAAAAAAACATTAACGTCATTCCGACGGTAATGGTGGTATAAAAAAAGATTTTTTTAATACGCTTTCGTGCCGTATTCATATTCTCCAGTTAATAACCCCCTGAATTGTATTGCACAAAACAGAGGATCAGACTTTCGGTGCTTAAAACTCCTGCAAATCAGCAAATTTTCGATTAATATTAAGCTGATTTTTATCACTTTTTACTATACACAAGAGCATGCCGAAAGTCTGACGGAGAACATACTACGGATTAAGATTGATTAGCTTTTTCAATATCCTCCCATTTTTTTGATGTATATCGACGATCAGATTTCCTGAGGGAATGGCCGATAAATCGACGGGATGCACAATTTTTTCGCCGGGCTGTTTCAAAAGGGTTTCGTAATGCAAGGTCCCCATACCGGCATTGAAAAGTCGTATCACTACATCTCCCCCACCGGGATTATCGATCTGAATCCGTACCTTACCCCGGGTGGTTGGGTTTGGAAAAACCGTTACCTGCGGGCGTTGCAATTCCTCAACGACAGTTTCATTGACGGCAATCCGCGCGTTATTACCACCATCAGGGACTACGAAGATGGGTGTCTCACCGACGGAAATCGTAACGGATCCACCTACGACTGGCAAGTCAGTCCAAGACATTTCCGTAGCTCCGGCTGTAGGTGTATATACCCTGACACTGGTGGAATTCGGGAGTGCTAGCGTATAATTAGCGGTACGTCCAACCTCATCGGGTACCACCATGGCATACATATCTTGCCCATTCCATTCGTATCGATCGATAATCGGATCCTGCGCTAAGGTTTCCTTGAAAATATAGTTTCCAAATAAATTTTTAGTTTGGTATAAAAAGTCAGCGGCTGGCCTGCGGGTAAGGTTGGAATTGATCAATCCTGACGTAGCGAATATCATGCCTGAGTCATGGTCGTCATACATTTGGTAATAAAAGACTTTTGCCACTCCGTGACGAGCAGAAAATAATGACATACGTAATATCCAGTCGGCTTGGGTGTCCAATGCTGATTTCGTTCCGATCGGAACTGCTTTCAACGGACTATCCTGATGAATGTCAAATCCGGTTTCGGTGATCCATACGGGCATTCCCCCGCATAGTTCGTCCGATACACGTATAAAATCTCTTGTTTTTTCAGCAGCGTTAGTCACTTCGGGTGCAGCTCCGCGGGTAGAAGTTCCGCTCTGTGATGAGGTGGTATTATCGGTATATATGTGGTAGTTGATCACATCCCAGCATAAGTCTACCGACCCGTCGGGTTTGTAACCTCTGAATTCCCGGCACCAATCCACCATACCACGTATGTATTCAGCTCCTGAAACCAGTCCTCCGATTACGACTTGCATTTGTGGATCGGCATTTTTCACCCCTACACCGGGGCCCATCGAACTCTTATGACCGTCATAAAAGGCCGATAGATTGGCGGCATATTCGCGAGCCGTCTGGTAAGCTTTCCGCCCTTTCCACCATTTATCACGTTCGTTGTCACACTCAATATACTTCACTAATCCGGTTCCAATCCGAATCGTATTCGGATTATCACCCGGCCAACGTGGCGTTGAATGTACACTCAACAGGCTGGTGTCTACCTCCGTGTTACTACCGTAGCGCGCTGCGAATTGAAAGGCCACTTTCGCCTGCTCGATATAGGAATTTGGATCTTCAAAATCTTTCCCATAGCGTACCGGCACATTTTCAGCATCCTGTTCACCAGGAGGATAGGTTGCCATCATCCAACTAGGGATCGTCTTTAGGCATGCCAATACTTCGATCCCTTCTGCCTGGCATCTTTCATAAATTTGGTCGTAGTGCCAGCCCCCTACCAAGGTGGGGTTATAAGAATAAACACCTTCTATCGATTCGAGCTTTTCCCAGTCCATATAGTGTCGTATGGCGGTAAAGCTCTTGACCATTTCAACCTTCGACTCATTGATCACCCAGGGTGTTTCCCCATCCTGAAAATTCCATTCATAGGCATTTACCCCTAGCATATCTTTCAATTTCACCTCCCGCGCCGCGACTGTGACGGTAGTATCGACCTGGGAATTGTCGTAAAAACCGTAGAACTCGATCTCTGTCGGTAGACCACCCTGAATGTTAAGTACGAGGTAACGAATACCTGAGATAACGGAATCCAACCGAAATTGTCCTTCGCCCTCCATCTGACGGTCGGGGTAGGGACCGACCCAACCATTGTAGACTTGGCCGGTGAACGTAGCTATTGGAATACGTTGCCAATCCTCGGTAATTACAGAAAGGGTGGCTGGGTTACTGGTAAACACACCTTCGTAATCAAACATTTTAATCGCTTCAACCATCATCTCTTCCCCCTCTAAAAGTGGATAATAGGCATCATATTGATCGACCACCATTCCCCATCCCACATGTACATTCTGATTCGTAATACCATCGAAAAGGCCTTGCAAACCGTTTTCTGCATTGTTCAGAACGTACCAGCGGTTCGGGTCAATAGGAATCTTTTGCATGGGTGTTACACTGGGCATGGTGACGACCTGAATTCTGGCTACGGGATCCGCATCCTGGTAATTCGCATTACCTTCCTGGTGGGCTGTAAGGGTAGCTTGACCCGCCTTCAACGGTATAGCTACCCAGCCTTGAGATGATTCTTCTACCTTGACTACCGTCGAATCGGAAGTGGTGAAAAAAAGTTCGGTTTCCGTGTGATTGCTACTTGCTATCAAGGCAAAAGGTCCTTCACCAGCTACCCGAGGTGGAAGTTCCGAAAATGTAATGACAGCTGGTTGTTTTGTTTGGGCACTTGCTGATACTTCAAACCAATTCAGGTTGAAAGCTCCCCGTGGCGCTAAAAGCTTAATCAGTTGGTTTCCCGCAGGCAACGCAGCTACGGCTGTTACGGTGGTCCAGCTTTGCCAGCCTCCTGTATGAGGTATCTCCGCCGTTTGGCCTAGAAGCTGATTGTTTTGGTCGAGTATTTGAATATAGCCGTAACCGTAGGCATTAGCGACGCGAAAATCAAATTGATAGGTGCCTGCCTGCGTCACATCTACATTGTACATCATCCAGTCATTATCATCAATATGACTCACATTAAGGCCCCCATCGGTATCAAGGGTAGATTCCGTTTGGACTCCCTCGGCAACATCAAAATTTTCCGCCTGGATCAAACCCGGCAGGGCATGCAAGGTCCTTTCGAACTTCATCCAGTTAAGACTAAAAACTCCTTTTACTGCTAAAAATTTTAGTTGAATCGTACCCGAAGGGATATAAATCAATTGAGGTACCGTTTTCCAACTGATCATCCCACCGGTTCGTGGAACGATCAAATCCGTTAAAAGTGTTGAATCAGCAAATAATTGCAAGCGGGCATCATCACTGAAACCGTTCGCTACTCGAAAACTGACTTTATAGTAGCCTGCCGTGGATACGGTAATGGGATAGGTCATCCAGGTACTATCTTGCATCCAACTGACCTCCTGACCACCGCTCTCATCGCTAGTAGCCGATACGGTTGCCCCAAATGCGGTAGCATAATCTTCGGCTTCGATATGAGCCGGTATCGATTGGATTCCAAAAGCTAGAAAAGAGGAGATTGTGAATAGTGTGAAAGTGAGGAAGACTGTACGCATAAATAACGAAATTTTTCATAACTGATAGTTTACCTACAGAACGTGTGGTGGCTAACCCAACGAAATTCTGGTTTTCAACTATTAATCGGACAGCCTCTCAGAAAGGTAACAACAAAGAAAAAATATTGATATAGGTGTTTTGTAAACCTCTGAATATGAGGTTGGATATATAGGAAAATTTATTTCAGGTAAGAAGTCGGTATTTAGGTAATATAATCCCAGTTCATTTTCAAGTGGCGGTACAGGTGACGCAATGCCGAAACGGTGACATGGTTACTTTCACGCCAAAAATTCCGTCTCATCGTACTGGGTTCGGCCGCATCGTTTCGTTGTTCAAGCAGTCCGTCATAGTTTTCATGAAAAATCCCCTTCCCTTTTTTCTTCAAAAACGAAATCATCATGGTGTACTCGGTTACATCACCTTTGGCCCCTTCCAGGTAACGCCCAAATTTTTGCAGGAAATTGGATCTGCGTAGGTGGGGATGATCGCTATACATATAAAATTTACGGTAACCGGGTTTCCATAGTTTAAAGTCCATTTTACAAAAACCTCGTCCTACCGGCTTCAGGTAGGGGTAGCGGAAATAAGCATAAAAGCGGGCGATGTCCAGCTCGGGATGGGCTTTCATAAGGCTGAGCGCACCCGACAGAGCCTCGGGAAAAGCGTCCTTGGGAATAAAATCTTCCTGTATGTAGAGGGTAAAGGGCAGACTTACGGCGTCCTGACCTTTATTTAAATTATGCCCAAGTCCTTGATTTTGCGGCACCGTAATCAACTTGAATCCAAAGATTTCTTTTAGGGTTTGCAGCTTGTCGGCATGGGCTCCACTGCTCCCGTCGTCCGAAACGACAATTTCACCAAATTGAAGATTTAGTTCTCTGCATCGATACAAGAGTCTTTCCAACGAAGCACTTCGGTTAAAGTGAGTAATCAGTAAACTTACTTCCGGGAAATGTGCTGTAGGGGGTTGGAAACTCGACTCTGACATGTCTCAATTCGGGGGGGGTAATTGAACTCTCTAATTTATTGATAAAGATCTTTTCACTCGATTGAAGAACGCTTTCGCGATACTGCCGTCATCCATCAATCGTCGGGAAGATGTAAATACGCAAGCTTCGGGGTGGGTAACCTGCTGCAGTCTCCCTTTCTTTTGGAGGTTCAACGCCATTCTGCCGTCTTCTGCTTCATTCCTAAAATCGCTGCCCTTTACGCCGGCATATACACGCGCACCTTTCACCTGAAAACCTCCTGTTTCGCGGCCTACTTCAGTCACAAAACCCATGTTGAAGCCATAAACGTTCATGAATTCTTTTTTTCTTTTGCGAAACATGCTGACCATCCGTGCGGCACGTTCGTAGAAAAACAACCCTATACGACTTTGACCAACCGGTGGAATGAATGAATAGATCCCGTATACACCCGTAATGGATGAATCTGTTAGCATGGGTTCGACCATCAAATCGATCCATTTCGGAGGGTAAAAGGTGTCCGAATCAGCACAAAGATGATAATGCCCCCTCGCTTTTTCGAGCCCCAATTGCCGCGCATGTGGGGTTCCCTGTACGGGTTGCAGAAAAGATCTCACCCCAAGACGGTCCAAAACTTGCTGCGTACCATCGGTGGAGTTGTTGTTGATCACAATTATTTCAACATCCTTTGTTGTCGTTGAGGCCGCCAACGAAGAAAGGGTTCTATAGATATTATTTTCTTCATTCCAAGCCGGAATTACAACACTGACCAAGGGGTTTTCCGGACTGAAACGAGCCAAATCGGATCTAAGCTTTTGGACCTCGGAATCAGTTAAGTCGGAAAAACTTTTACCAGGATACAAATGAGGTCTAACCCAGGCTGGAATACGCAGCAAACTCATTATACGGGGTGTTCTATCGGCTTCTAGTTTGTGACACCAATTTCAATGGGTGAAAATAAGTTTAATATCGGTCGTAACACAAAAAAACAAAAAGTTTTCCATCTAACGAAAAACCCCAAAACGGTTCTCGAACAGCTTCCATCGAAAGTAATCTTTAATTCTTTATTTTTGGCGGCTCACTTTCAATACTGTAAAAGTTGAAATTAGTATCCATCATTACCGTAAATTTTAATCAACCCGAAGTAACGGAAGCACTACTGCAATCGATCTTCGACTATGAGGATTATCCGAATTATGAAGTCATCGTAGTCGACAACGGTAGCCGTAAAGACTACACGAAGGAATGGAGGAATCGGTATGAAAATGTAACTTTTATTCGGTCGGAAAGCAATCTCGGCTTTGCAGGGGGCAACAATTTAGGTTTGGACTATGCGTCAGGAGAATATTTCTTTCTCATCAATAACGATACGGAAATAACGACCGGCCTCACTCGAAAACTGGTAGCCACCCTGGAAAAGTATCCCGATGTTGCCATCGTGAGTCCTAAATTACATTATGCCTCCCAAGAGCACCTCATTCAATACGTTGGATACACGAAGATGAATTTTTTCACGGGACGAAATCGATGTATCGGACAGTTCGAAATTGACAAAGGACAGTACGATCAGGCTAGCGCAACGACTGGGTTTGCTCATGGAGCAGCCATGATGGTTCGACGGGAGGCTGTCGAAAAAGTCGGTCGAATGAACGAAGGTTATTTCCTTTATTTTGAGGAACTTGACTGGTGTGAACGTATGCGGCGTGCCGGATACCAAATATACGTTAATACGCTAGCACTAATTTACCACAAAGAATCGGTGTCGGTTGGGAAAAATAGTCCGTTAAAAGAATATTATATGACACGCAACCGCATCCTCTTCGTTCGGAAATACGCTCAACCCTTCCAGTTTGCCGTATTTGTGATGTATTATTTGTTGATCGTATCACCCCGGAACATACTACGTTATTTGATTCGAAGTGATTTCAACCTGTTAAAAGCCTTTTTCAAGGGCGTTTTTTGGCATTTCTCCCACACGAAGAACAGTATTTAATGCCTAATCTCCCGTTTAAAAGCTATGGCTAATCTAGAACTCAACGTTTCGTTTGCCCTACATCTATGAAATTTTTGTTTTGGCTGTGTTTTTTTCTGGTCTTTTACACGTTTTTAGGGTATGGTATCCTGTTGTTTGTGCTGGTACAGTTACGAAGGATTCTGTTTGGGAAACGCCCATTGCCCCCCCTAGATAAGAATAATTTACCCACTCTGACACTTGTTGTCGCCGCCTACAATGAAGCCGGCATTTTGGACACTAAAATAAAAAATACGCTAGAACTCAATTATCCCAAAGACCGCCTTCAGCTGTTATTTGTAACCGACGGCTCCACCGACGCTTCTCCAGAAATCATAGGACAATATCCTGAAATTCGACTCCTGCATCAAAAGGAACGCCAAGGGAAAATCCATGCCATCCATCGGGCTATGAAGGAAGTAACTTCCGAGATCGTGGTATTTACCGACGCCAATACTTACCTCAACCAGGACGCCTTGTTAAAGATTGTTGCCCATTATACCGATCCAACGGTAGGTGCTGTATCTGGGGAGAAACGCGTTTGGGTCGATGGCATTACGGACGCAACCGCCGGTGAAGGCCTCTATTGGCGCTATGAATCCACCTTAAAAAAATGGGATTCGGAACTCTACTCGGTAGTAGGAGCAGCAGGTGAATTATTCAGCGTACGTCGACAGCTATACGAAGACGTCCCTCCAGATACAATACTGGACGACTTCATGATCTCTATGCGGATAGCCGCCCGAGGCTATCGCGTCGTTTACGAACCACAAGCTTATGCCTTGGAAACACCTTCGGAAGATGTTAACGAAGAACTAAAACGCAAAATTCGCATTGCGGCCGGTGGAATTCAGTCCATCCTCCGGCTTAAGCCATTGCTCAATCCGCTTCGCTATCCCCTACTCAGTTTTCAATACATTAGCCATCGTGTACTACGCTGGACCATAACTCCTTTTTTGCTGATTGTGATGTTGGTGACCAATGGGCTCATCGTCCTGTCATCCGATCAAATGTTTTACCAACTCCTCCTTATTGGTCAAATTTCCTTCTATCTCGCCGCCCTTCTCGGATGGATATTCGAGCAAAGAAAAATGAGTGTAAAGTTGCTATATGTGCCCTTCTATTTTTCATTCATGAACTATGCGGTCATCGCCGGAATTTTCCGATATTTTGGTGGAAAACAAGCCGCTGCCTGGGAAAAAGCCAAACGCAAGAATACGGATCTCGATAATAGCTCAAGTCCCAACCCCTAAGCGAATATCAAGAACACGCACATTTTTCCTAAATATTATACAATTCAACGAGTGCTTTTTGCAAGAATCCTTCAGCTCTTATTTTCTAAAAAAGGGTGCGATTTCCACATTGGTTAGTGTGATACCTCTGATTAATAATCTGCGTTTCACAAGTAAAATCTTATACTCTCCACACCTTACCACCACTCAATACCCATCTATTTTCTACTCATTTACAGTCACTTAATCCCACCACCCTCAATTATGTGGTGGTAAACTCTTCAATTCTATACAAATCCTATAGACTTTACCTTCTATTTCCCAATAAATTGCCCACCCAATTGCATTATCGAGCAAGCGGAGTTTTAAACGTATTCAAAAAACACAAATTATTTACCGGATGTCAGCTACATTACCACACAAACCCGACCAGGGATTAAGGATCGGCTTACAGAAAACTGGACAGCCCGAAAATGGCATTTCAGCACAGAGTGGGACGACAGGGATGAGTCGTCGGAATGATCCAAAAGCAGCATGCAAAACCCCAATGAGATACGTGATTTTGTGGAGCCTAATCTGCTGCATGTCCTTCACCACGACTTATGAGCAAAGTGACGCTTATTCTTTGACGGGTTT